>JAODNB010000053.1 GCA_025464795.1 Frankiales bacterium | reverse complement strand
GTTCGCCTCCGTCGGCGTCGGCCCCGACCGCGAGCAGACGCTCCAGCTCCGGCCCCTCGTCTAGGAGTCGCCTAGGAGTCGTCTAGGAGTCGTGCAGGGTCCTCCACCCGAGGACGCCGCCGAACGTGACCAGCCCCAGTCCTGCGACGCCGTCGGCGATCCGGATCGCCCGGGTGCCGACGGCCCTTCGTACGACGGCGGTGATCAGCGCGAGCAGCGACACCCACGTCAGCGAGCCGAGGCCGACCCCGGCCACCAGCGGTACGGCGGAGGTACCCGTCGACGCGGCCGAGAAGATGGCGGCCCAGCTGATGATCGTCGTCGGGTTGCTGGCCGTCGCTGCGAGCGACGTGCGGAAGGCGGCGTAGGGCGACTCCGCCGCCGCGCCCTCCAGTCCCGCTCGGACCTGCCAGGCTGCCACGAGGGTCTTCGCGCCGAGCCAGACGAGGACCGCTGCGCCGGCGACGCCCAGGAAGAGCCGCACCGGGTCGATGAGCAGCAGCGGTGCGGCTCCGGCGGCCCCCGCTGCGGCGTAGAGCGCGTCCACGACGGCGATGCCCGCCCCGACTCCCAGGCCGGTCAGCAGCCCGGCCCGCAGGGTGGAGCGGACGAGGTACAGCGACATCGGGCCAAGCTGGAGGGCCACGAAGAACCCGAGCCCGAAGCCGACCAGGACGCTGCGCATGGCGACAGCGTGCTGGATCAGCCGAGCTGTGCCAACGGGAATGTCGCCAGCCGCTCCCAGCCGCCTCCTGGGTCGACCCACAGGGAGGCCTCGGCGGCTCTGCAGGTGATCGGGAGGCCGCGCTCCACGTGGGCCTTCGCCCGCGCGCGGAGAGCGGCGTCCGGTGTGTCGACGACGGTGAGGTGAGGGATGACCTCGTCGACGGCGAACAGGCCGCCGTAGGGCAGGTGGTCCGGCCACCGGCGCGCCAGCGCCGCGATGAGGCCGGAGATCTCCTCGGACTGCTCGGGGGCGAGGTAGACCACCTCGGGGAACTCGCCGACCGCTCGGAACGTGAGCGGGAAGCCGTCGACGTGGTCGAAGAAGAACCGGAGCTCCTCGACGACGCCCACGTCCGGGTCCTCGACGAAGGGGTAGAGCAGGGTCACGTGGGCCGGTACCCCGTTCCGCGCGGACGCGTCGCCCTCGAGGCGCAGCGCCCCCACGAGGTCCTCGGCTTCCGGGACGGCAAGGATGATCGCGCTCTCCATGCGGCGCATCATCCACCCCTGGATAGGTTTTGAGCTGTGAAGGTCCTCGTCCTCGGTCCCGGTGCTCGCGAGCACGCCCTGTCCCTCGCCCTGTCACGCGACCCTGCGGTCACGCAGCTCACCTGCGCCCCGGGCAACGCGGGGACCGTCGAGGTCGCCGAGGCACGGCCGGTGAACACCCTCGATCCCGACGCCGTGGCGGCTCTGGCGGCCGGGTTCGACCTGGTCGTCATCGGTCCTGAGGGGCCGCTCGTCGCGGGGGTCGCCGATGCTGTGCGAGCCGTCGGCGTCCCTGTGTTCGGGCCGTCGGGTGAGGCCGCGCAGCTGGAGGGGTCGAAGACGTTCGCCAAGGAGATCATGGCCGCGGCAGGCGTCCCGACGGCCGCTTCGGACACCTGCACCTCCGCCGACCAGGCGGTCGCGGTGCTCACCGCGCGCACCCCTCCGTACGTCGTGAAGGCCGACGGGCTCGCCGCAGGCAAGGGCGTCCTCGTCACCCGAGACCTGCTCGAGGCCGAGAACTTCGCTCGCGACGCACTGGCGACCGTGGGATCCCAGGTGGTCATCGAGGAGTACACCGACGGGCCGGAGGTCTCCCTGTTCGTCCTCACCGACGGCACGACCGCAGTGCCGCTGCTGCCCGCGCAGGACCACAAGCGGCTGCTCGACGGCGACGAAGGGCCCAACACCGGCGGCATGGGGGCGTACGCACCCGTCTCGTGGCTACCGGCCGGCACCGTGGACACGGTGATGGCGACGGTCGTGCAGCCCGTCATCGACGAGATGCGCCGGCGCGGGACGCCGTTTCGCGGACTGCTCTACGCCGGCCTGTTCCTCAGCTCGCGCGGGCCGTCGGTCTGCGAGTTCAACTGCCGCTTCGGTGACCCGGAGACGCAGGTCGTCCTGCCGCTCCTGGAGACCCCACTCGCCGGGCTCCTGCTCGCCTGCGCCAACGGCACCCTCGCCGACCAGGAGCCGCTGGTCTGGAGCTCAGGCGCCGCGGTCACCGTCGTCGTCGCGGCGGAGGGCTACCCCGCCGACCCGGTCAGCGGTGACGCCGTCGTCGTGGGCGAGCTGCCCGAGGGGGTCAGCGTGCTGCATGCCGGCACGCGCCTCGAGGACGGGGTGGTCGTCACGAGCGGCGGCCGGGTGCTGTCGGTCACGGCCACCGGCCGGTCGCTGGTCGAGGCCCGTACCCGGGCCTACGAGGGGGTCGCTGCGGTGACGATCCGGGGCGGCTTCTCACGGTCCGACATCGCGGCAAAAGCCGTCCGTGGTGAGATCTCCGTACCGAAGCAGGAGGACTGATGGCCGACAGCGACACCGCACGGGTAGCGATCATCTACAGCAGCCCGGCCGAGCACGACCAGATGGCGCA
>JAODNB010000027.1 GCA_025464795.1 Frankiales bacterium | reverse complement strand
GGAGGTCGGCCAGCAACGTGAACAGCTGCTCCTGGTTCGCGGGCTTGGACAGCACTGCGTCGAACGTGCCCTGTCCGGCGATGTGCCGGGCGTACGGTCCGGCCGAGGACAGCAGCACCAGGTGCCGTGCGCCACCGTTGGCTCTGAGCCGCTGACCCAGCTCGGAGCCGTCCATGCCGGGCATCATCAGATCGAGCACCGCGAAGTCGAAGGGCTCCTCGTCCGTCACGACCTTGAGCGCCTCCTCGCTCCCCGCGGCGCTGACGCAGGTGATGTCGCGTCGTTCGGCCCAGGACTGGAGGATGCGGCAGTTCGTGCGGTTGTCGTCGACGATCAGGAGGCGCTTGCCCTCCAGTCCCTCGCTGGCGACGCCCGGACCCTTCGCACTGCGTCCGCCCAGGAACGTGAAGCTGACGGTGGTGCCCTCGCCGACCTCGGACTCCATCGTGATGCTGCCGCCCATGCTCTCGACGAGCTGCCGGCTGATCGCCAGCCCGAGCCCGGTACCGCCGTACAACCGGGTCGTGGTGCTGTCCGCCTGGGTGAAGGGGTCGAACAGCGCGGCGACGCGTTCGGGTGCGATGCCCACACCGGTGTCGGTGACGGAGACGTGGAGCAGGACACCGTGCTCGTGCCAGGCGTCGACGTCGACCCGCACCACGACCTCGCCCTGCGCCGTGAACTTGACCGCGTTCGACAGCAGGTTGATGAGGACCTGCCGCAGCCGTGACGGATCGCCGACGACGACCTGAGGCACGTCGGGGTCGACGTCGCAGGCGATCTCGAGGTCCTTGTCGTGGGCCTGCACGGTGATGAGGTCCAGCGTCTCTTGCAGCCACTGCCGCAGGTCGAACGGGAGCTCTTCGAGCAGCAGCTTGCCGGCGTCGATCTTCGCGTAGTCCAGGATGTCGTTGATGATCGTGAGCAGGTGGTCGCCGCTGGTGCGGATCGTCTCGACGTAGTCGAGCTGGTCGGTGTCGAGGTCGGTGTCGAGCAGCAGGCTCGTCATGCCGATGACGGCGTTCATCGGGGTGCGGATCTCGTGGCTCATGTTCGCGAGGAACTCCTGCCGTGAGCGCGCGGCCCGCTCGGCGGTGTCGCGGGCGCCCGCGACCACCATCTCGAACGCCTTGCGCTCCGTGACATCACGGACCGCCGCGGTCACGAGCACGCCGTCCTCGGTCTCGATCGACGACAGCGAGATCTCGGCAGGGAACTCCGTGCCATCCCGCCGGCGCCCGGACAGGTCGATGCCGGCACCCATCGGTCTCACCTGGGGGTCTGTGAAGTAGCTCTGCCGGCGCTCCGGGTGGCCGGCACGGGCGCGGTCCGGGACCAGCCGCTCGATGGGCTGCCCGATCAGCTCCTCGCGCTGGTAGCCGAAGAGCCGTTCTGCCTGGGTGTTGAACAGCCGGATCGACCCGTCCGCGTCCACGCCGAGCATCGCGTCTGGCGCCGCCTCCAACAGGCCCTCGAACTTCATCTGCGTCTTCTTGCGCTCCGTGGCGTCGCGGACCACAGCCGTCACCAGGCGACCCTCGGCCGTCTCGATCGCCGACAGCGAGATCTCGGCCGGGAACGGGGTGCCGTCCTTGCGCATTCCGGACAGGTCGAGGCCTGCCCCCATCGGGCGGGGGTGGGCGTCCCGGGTGTAGCGGTCGCGGTGGCCGGGGTGCACGGCCTGGCAGTCCGGGGGGACGAGCCTCTCGATCGGCTGGCCCAGCAGCTCGGCGCGCGCATAGCCGAACAGCGTCTCCGCCTGGGAGTTGAGGAACACGATCGTGCCGTCCGTGCTCACGACGAACACGGCGTCGGGCAGCGCCTCGATCAGCTGCTCGCTGATGCCCAGCAGTTCCATGCTTCCCCCCTGGCGTGCTCACCATGGCACGCCCAAACGGCGATGTCCCAGTTCAGATGGGGCATGTCCTGGTAGTCGGTTCGGGCTATTCAAACCGTCGGGGTGGGCCTCGACAGTGAGGTCACCTCAGCCGGAACAGGAGCGCTCCTCGCATGTCGGTCCCTGGGCTCGAGAGCGGGCGCGTCCCGCGCCTGCTCCTCATCGAGGACAGCCTGCTGGACGCCCGGCTGATCGGCGCCCACCTGAGGTCCGAGGCAGGCGGCGTGTTCGAGCTGGAGCACGTGACCACGCTGCGCGAAGGCCAGGACGCCTTGGCGCTCGGCGAGTTCGACTGCGTGCTGCTCGACCTCAGCTTGCCGGATGCCGACCAGCTGGAGGGGCTGACTGCGCTGCAGAGCATGTACGCCGACGTGCCCGTGATCGTCCTCAGCGGCTTCAGCGAGTCGGTGCTGGGTGCGGGGGCCGTGCAGGCAGGGGCCCAGGACTACCTGAACAAGTCCGAGGTCGACGGTCGCCAGCTCTGGCGTGCGATCCGGTACGCGGTGGAGCGCAAGCGGGCCCAGCTCCAGCTCCGGTTCCAGGCCCTGCACTGCGCGCTGACGGGACTGCCGAACCGGGTGCTGTTCATCGACCGCCTCGAGGTGGCCCTCGCACGCCTGTCCCGGCAAGCGGGCACGGTCGCGGTGATGTTCCTGGACCTGGACGGCTTCAAGTGGGTCAACGACAGCCTCGGCCACGAGGCGGGGGACGAGGTGCTCATCGAGGTGGCCCGGCGCATTGACGTGGTGCTGCGTCGCTATGACACCGCCGCGCGGCACGGCGGCGACGAGTTCCTCATCCTCACGGAGACCGAGACCGGGGTGGTGGACGTCGCGCTGCTGGCGGAGCGGATCCGGGAGTGCCTGGCAGCACCGATCCGCGTCAAGGGCACAGACATGCACATCACGGCCAGCATCGGGGTGGCGCACACCTCCTCGGCCTCGGGCAGCGCCGCCGGTCTGCTGCGCGATGCCGACGCGGCGATGTACCGCGCCAAGCGCTCCGGAAAGAACCGGCTCTCGTTCTTCGACGGCAGCATGCGGGTCGAGGCGGAACGCCGGTTCCAGCTCCTCAACGAGCTGCACCGAGCCACCGAGCGCAACGAGTTCACCGTGCTCTACCAACCCATCGTGGCTCTGCGCGACGGCTCCCTGCACGGCTGGGAGGCACTGCTGCGCTGGCGGCGGCCGGATGGCCAGCTGGTGTCCCCGGACGAGTTCATCGAGCTCATGGAGGAGCACGCGTTGATCGTGCCCGTCGGGGACTTCGTGCTTGCTGAGGCGACCACCTGGCTGGCGAACAAGCACCTCACGGTGGACCGGGCCCACCTGCCCACCGTCAGCGTGAACCTCAGCGCTGTGCAGCTCACCCGTCCCGGCATCGTCCAGCGGATCGCGGACACGATCGCGGCTTCCGGTCTGCCGTCTTCGTGCATCTCCCTCGAGCTGACCGAGAGCCAGGTGATCGTGGACGACATCGCCGTCGGTCAGCGCCTGGAGGCGCTGAGGACGCTGGGCATCTCCCTGTCGATGGACGACTACGGCACGGGCTACTCCACGCTGTCCCAGCTTCGCAGACTTCCGTTCGACACCCTCAAGATCGACCGGGCGTTCGTCTCGGGCCTGGGCGAGAACCCCGCCGACGTGCAGATCTGCCAGGCCATCATCGCCATGGGAGACGCCCTCGGCCTGACGGTCGTCGGAGAGGGCATCGAGACGGTCGAGCAGGCCGCGATCCTGGCCAGGCTCGGGTGCGCGTTGGGTCAGGGCTACCTGTTCGGCCGGCCGACCGCCGACGGCGCGCTAACCGAGGGCTGGTCCGGAGTGCCCTCTCGGGGCTGCGCGTGAGCGATCAGCCCTCGAGCCGGAAGCCGACCTTCAACCCGACCTGGTAGGTGATCTCGCCGCTGTCACCGAGAGCACCGCGCGTCTCGATCACCTCGAACCACTCGACGTTGCGCACCGTCTTGGACACCCGGGTCACCCCGTTCTTGATCGCCGTGGTCACGTCGACGGTCGAGGTGCCGACCACCTCGGTCACCCGGTAGACCGCGTCCGAGGGCATCAGGCGTCCTTGCGACGCGAGATCTTCGAACCGAGCCACACGAGCGGGTCGTACTTGCGGTCGACGACGCGCTCCTTCAGCGGGATGAGGGCGTTGTCCGTGATGTGGATGCCCTCGGGGCAGACCTCGGTGCAGCACTTGGTGATGTTGCAGAAGCCGAGGCCGAACTCCTCCTGCGCGAACTGCTTGCGGTTCGCGGTGTCGAGCGGGTGCATGTCGAGCTCCG
>JAODNB010000423.1 GCA_025464795.1 Frankiales bacterium | reverse complement strand
GCCGACAGCAGGCCTCGCTCGCCGAGGCACCGGACGATCCAGCCGAACTCGCGGGCGGGGATCAGCTCCTCCGAGGACTCCAGCAGCAGGATGCCGCCCTCCAGGACGGCAGGGTCTGTGGGGAAGCGGCCGGCTGCCAGCACCCACTGGACGACCTCGATGCAGCCGCCCCAGGTGCGACCCGTGACGGACCTCTCCGGACCGGACCAGCTCCACGGGTCAGTGGGCTCTCGGTCCCCGTAGTCCGTCAGCGCAGCGGGGTCCTTCCAGTCCTTCCCGAAGTCCTCGGACTCTCCCGGCTCGGTCAGCTCCAGCTGCTCGCCCGTCAGCAACGCCGCCCGCAGGGAGGCCAGGTGGATCTCGTCGACGGCGGGTCCCGGACCGAGCTGCACCTGGGTCGATCCGCCGTAGAAGCCGGCGACTCCCTGTCCCCACAGCCAGTTGAGGACGTTCGTGTTGTCGCTGTAGCCGAGGAAGGGCTTGGGGTCGGCCCGGACGAGTGCCGGGTCCAGGTGCGGCACGACCGTGATCTGGTCCTCGCCACCGATCGTGGCCAGGACCGCCCGGATTTCCGGGTCGGCGAAGGCCGCGTTCAGGTCTGCCGCGCGGTCCTCGGCGGAGGCGTCCACTCGCCGGGTGGTGGGGTACTCGACCGGTACGAGGCCGGTGAGGTCTGCGAGCCGGCGCATGGCTTGCTCGTGCACCTCGGGTGCGACGCCGGGAGCTGCGAACGCCGGCGAGAGCACCGCGACCTTGTCGCCCGGGGAGGCCTTGGGAGGGTGTACGAGGTCCATCCGCTCATCCAAGCGCACTCGCGATCCCTCAGGAACGGATCAGCTGGTGGTCCAGCGGGTCCAGGTCTCCACGGTGGCGAAGCCGAGGCTCTCGTACACCCCCTTGCCCATGGCGGAGGACTGCAGCAGGGCTCGGCGGACCCCGTTGCGGGCCACCGCGTCGGTGACGAGCTTGGCGGTGAGGGCGGCACCCAACCCACGGCGCCGGTACGCCGGGACCGTGCCGACGATGAACACGCCAACCCAGTCGTCGGCGACCAGGCTGACGCCGGTGCAGGCCGGCTCACCCTCCACTTCGGCGATGAGACCGGCGCCGAAGTCCTGGGCAAGCAGCGTCGAGCGCTCGAACCCCGCGAGGCCGTCGGGTGGCATCCCGTAGCTGGGGAGGGCTACGGCGATGTGCGCCTCCATGCCGTCGGCGCCAAGGCTCCGCCAGGTGACGTCGACGCTCTGCGATGCGATGAGCGCAGCAGTGCTGCACGTCATCAGCGGGACTGCGCCGACGTCCGTGAACCCGCGGCTCCGGCACCACAGCGGAAGGTCATCGGCACCGGGCCGGGCCTCGACCACGTAGGGCAAACCGTTGCCCTCGATGCGCGCAGCGAGCTCGGCGACGGCGTCGAGGTCGGGCTCGGTCCGCTCACCGATGATCCGGTTGAGCGGCCGGGCGGCGACTGCGCTGATCGCTGCCGCCGCGCCGGAGCGCCGTTCGTACCAGCCGTCGGGGCACGTGGTGCTCAAGGCGCAGAGCATGTCGATCAGGGCTCGGGTCGCGTCGTCCGCTTCGGTCACCTGCCCATCCTGACCCAGTGCCGTCCGTGAGGTGAGCCCCGACCCCGCCAGGTCAGAAGCGGTGCGGTCGAAGAGCCCGTAGGGGGGAAGGGGTCAGTGGACCGTGATGCTGCCCTTCATCCCGAGCGACGCGTGGTAGCTGCAGACGAAGCTGAACGTGCCAGCCCGCGCGAACCGGTAGGTGAAGGATGCGCGCTGTCCCATGTCGCCTGAGTCGAAGACGCCGCTGTCGGTGAACGTGTGGTGGTTGCTGTCGTCGTTGACCACTCGGACGCTGTCGCCGACGGCGATCGTCAGAGATGAAGGTGAGAACGCATACGGGGCTGTCATGTGCATCGTGTGGGTGGTGCCGGCCGCCGCCGTTGCCGTTGGTTTGGGCGTTCGCGCCGGTTGCGGGGTGGGGCTGAGCTGCCGCTTCGGCGCCGCCGCCGGGCTGGCGGACGGTGTGGCGGTGGGCCGGGCACGGGTGGGCGACGGTGCCGGGGCCGCAGCTATGACCGGCGACGATGCCGGCGTACGGGTGGGTCTCGGTCGGGCAGCGGCACTGGCGACGCCAGTCGCGGCTTCGACTGCCGTCGCGGAAGCCGTGGGGCTGGGGGATGCGGAGGGCTGTTGCGCCGTCGTGTGCGGTTGGCCCTGGCAGCTGGCGCACAGCCCGAGAGCCGCTAGGCCGACCAGCAGGTTGCGCATGGCCTGAGCCTGTCGGAGGAGTGCGAGACCGGGCAATCAGACGTTCGTCCTAGGACCCTGATGTGCGGCTTTGGGCCCGCGAGGACCAGCGGGCGTGACCTCGACACCTCGGGGTTGTTCCTGGCCGACGACATCGGACACCGCTGTAGGCGAAGCGGCCGGGCCCGTGCGCCGGACCTTGGCGAAAGGTGCGCTCTTCGTCCCGCCGATGTCGCGCGCCCAATTCGTTGTGCTGCGTCCTGCGCGGGTGGATGCTCGGCGGACCGACCTGAGGAGAAGATATGGCCATCATCGTCAAGCAGGTCATGCCCGCGGTAGTTCCGATG
>JAODNB010000407.1 GCA_025464795.1 Frankiales bacterium | reverse complement strand
TCGCGCAGCTGGTCGAGATGGCGCCGGACGACCCGCGCCGCAGCCGGGTGCGCGACGAGCTGGTCGAGCAGCACCTGCCCCTGGTGGAGTACCTCGCGCGGCGCTTCCGCAACCGCGGCGAGCCGCTCGACGACCTCGTGCAGGTCGCCACCATCGGTCTGATCAAGAGCGTCGACCGCTTCGACCTCGAGCGCGGCGTCGAGTTCTCCACCTACGCGACGCCCACCATCGTGGGCGAGATCAAGCGGCACTTCCGCGACAAGGGCTGGGCCATCCGGGTCCCTCGTCGCCTGCAGGAGCTCAAGCTCAGCCTGACCAAGGCCACCAGCGACCTGTCGCAGAAGAACGGCCGCGCGCCGACCGTTGCCGAGCTCGCGGCCTACCTGGAGCTCTCGGAGGAGGAGATCCTCGAGGGCCTGGAGTCCGCCAACGCCTACTCAGCCGTCTCGCTCGACGCGCCGGACGGCGGCGACGACGACTCCCCGGCGGTCGCCGACTCGCTCGGGATGATCGATGAGGCGCTCGAGGGCGTGGAGTACCGCGAGTCCCTCAAGCCGCTGCTCGAGAAGCTGCCGGCCCGTGAGAAGCGGATCCTCATGCTGCGGTTCTTCGGAGGCATGACGCAGTCGCAGATCGCCACCGAGCTGGGCATCAGCCAGATGCACGTCTCCAGGCTGCTCGCCCGCACCCTGGCCCAGCTCCGCGTGGGCCTGCTCACCGAGGACTGACCCCCGCAGCCTTCGCGCGTTGCACACGAACGCGCCCGCCCACGGGCACCGCCCCGCTTGAGGGCTGGCAGCGGAACCGCGTTCGTGTGCGGCGGGCACACAAAGCCCAGTGCCCGTACGCAGTAGGCCTGGTCTGCACGCTGACGCGCGACGCCTTACGAGTGTCTGCGTGCACCGGCCGGGGGTCGGAGGCCGGACCCGTCAGGACTCGCGGAAGGCCGCGCGCAGGTCAGGCGTCGCCAGCAGGTAGAGCACCGACCCTGCGAGCAGCACCATCGGCAACGCGACCCACCACACGCCGGCCTGCAGCTGCGTCAGCGCCAAGGGGAACGGGAACACGTTGAGGACGACGATCGGCGACCGGCACCACGGCCGTCCCTTTGCGGCAGCCCGGGCGAGCAGCAAGAGCACCAGGCCCGTCACCACGGCGGTCAGGGCAGCGAGCTCGATGAACAGCACCTCCTTGGCGCCGACGCCGACCGCTCCGTAGCCGATGCCGACCGCGAGCAGGGCGGCGCCCTCGGCGGCCACCAGCAGCGCAAGTCGTCGCAGCAGCATCACGACCAGAACGCTAGCCGCCGCTAGGATTACGGCATGCGGGCGCTGCTGGTCGTGAATCCCAAGGCGACGACCACCACCGTACGGGCCCGGGACGTGCTGGCTCATGCGCTCGCCAGCGAGGTCAAGCTGGACGTCGCCGAGACCACCCACCGCGGGCACGCGCGGGAGCTGGCGAAGCAGGCGACTCTGGACGGGCTCGACGTCGTGGTGGCCCTCGGCGGCGACGGCACGGTGAACGAGGTCGTCAACGGGCTGCTCCACGAGGGCCCGGACCACGACCTGCCCGCTCTGGCCGTCGTCCCCGCAGGCAGCACCAACGTCTTCGCGCGGGCACTCGGGATGCCGAACAACGCGATCGAGGCGACCAGTCAGCTGCTGGAGGCCCTGCTGAACGACCGGCACCGCCGGATCGGGCTGTCGCTCGCCGACGACCGCTGGTTCACCTTCAACGCCGGCCTGGGCCTCGACGCGGGAGCGGTGCGCCGGGTCGAGAAGGCCCGGGCGAAGGGTCGGACAGCCACGCAGCCGCGCTACATCCGCTCGGCGGTCAAGGAGTTCTACCTCGGCCCCGGGCACCACAAGCCCGTCCTGACGCTCGAGCGCGACGGGGCCGAGCCCGTACGCCTGGCGCTGGCCCTGATCTGCCAGGTCGATCCGTGGACCTACCTCGGCGACCGCCCGGTGCGGCCCTGCCCCGACGCGAGCTTCGACACCGGGCTGGACGTGTTCGGCCTCACCAAGACGCCGCTGGGAGGGATCTTGCGTCACCTCACCCAGATCCTGGCCGCCAACCCGCGCCCGCGGGGCAAGCGGGTGGTGAGCCTGCATGACTTGCCGTCGCTGCGACTCACGGCCGACCTGCCGCTGCCGTTCCAGCTGGACGGTGACGACCTCGGTGACCGGGAGGTCCTCACGCTGAGGTCTGTTCCGCACGCGTTGCGGGTCGTCGTCTGAGCCGGTTCTGTGTGACCCGCGTCACAGAGTGCGTGACGGGCTGGCCGCAACACTGACGAGACGTGACGAAGGCGACACCGCCAGCGAGCGTCAAGCCTTGCGCGTGTCGGTGCCCGATGATTATGTAGAACCGCGTTCGACCTCTCGACGCTTTTCTCGAAAAGCACTCGGCGGACGTTTCGTGATCATGGTTGGCTCGCACATCTAGAACCGCTTGACCCCGGCGCGGCGAAGCGCCGGTCCCTGCAGGTGGTCCCCCCGGACCGACCCGCGAGGCCGAGGAGTTGGACCGCATGGACTGGCGCCAAAGAGCGCTCTGCCGCGAGCAGGATCCCGAGCTCTTCTTCCCGATCGGCACGACGGGCCCTGCCGCCGTGCAGGTCGATGACGCGAAGGCTGTCTGCCGCCGTTGCCCCGCCGTGGAGCCGTGCCTCACGTGGGCGCTCGAGACCGGCCAGGACGCCGGTGTCTGGGGTGGCACGAGCGAGGACGAGCGTCGCGCGCTGAAGCGCCGAAGCACCCGCGCCGGCGCACGCACGGCGTAGGGCAGATGGCTCGGAGGGCGCGCGAGGACTACGTCCGGCCGCCGCTCGTCCCCCACGAACCCGGCTCCCGGTCGGTGGCCACCTGGCGCTACCGCGTCGTGGCCCTGCTCCTGCTTGCTGCGACCGTGGCCCTGTTCGCCTTGCTGTTCCTGAAGTTCAGCAACATCACGGGCGGTGAGGACCCTGGCCTCAACCAGGGTCTGCCGGCTCCTCGTGGGCGGGCAGCAGCGGCACTCTGAGCAGAGCTCGCGTCCCCGTCGTGGAGCGCGGAGCGATCGTCAGCGTGCCACCGAGCTCGCCGTCGACCAGGGTACGGACGATCTGCAGGCCCAGCCGCGTGCTCGACTGCAGGTCGAAGCCGGGCGGCAGTCCCGCCCCGTCGTCGGTGACCTCCACGACGAGCTCGTCGTCGCTGCGGTCGACCCCGACGTCGATGTAGCCCTCCCGACCGTCCGGGTAGGCGTGCTCGACCGCGTTCTGCACCAGCTCGGTCAGCACCATCGACAGGGGGGTGGCCACCTCCGCCGACAGGGTCCCGAAGCTCCCGGACCGCAGGACGTGCACGGGCAGGCCCGTGTTCGCCACCTCGGCGCACATCGCGAGCACCTTGTCCGCGATCCCGTCGAACTGGACGTTCTCGTCCAGGGCCAGCGACAGCGTCTCGTGCACCACCGCGATGGCCGCGACCCGCCGCACCGACTCCTGCAGCGCTGCCTCGGCAGCCGGATCCGTCATCCGCCGGGCCTGCATCCGCAGAAGTGCCGCGACGGTCTGGAGGTTGTTCTTCACCCGGTGGTGGATCTCGCGGATCGTGGCGTCCTTGCCCATGATCTGGCGGTCGCGCCGCCGCACCTCGGTCACGTCGCGGACGAGCACGAGCGCCCCTCGCGGCTCTCCCCCAGGGACGAGCGGCAGCGCGCGCAGGAGCACCACGGCCCCGCGCGCCTCGACCTCGCTCTCGCGCGGCTCACGGAACCTCAGTGCCGCGGCCAGCGCGGCGGACCCGCGAGGCTCGTCCAGGCGCCCCGGACCGGCGGACAGCCGCGCGATGGTGTGCCCGAGGTGAGCCCCGAGGAGGTCCCCGGAGACTCCCAGGCGGCGGTAGGCGCTCAGCGCGTTGGGGCTGGCGTACACGACGTGCCCGGTGCGGTCCAGGCGCAGCAGGCCGTCTCCTACCCGGGGCGCGTGCTCCGGGTCGGGATCGGAGCCCGGGAACGGGAAGGTGCCCTCGGACACCATCTGCACGAGCTCGCCGGCACTCGTGAGGTAGGCCAGCTCCAGCTGCGAGGGCACCCGGGCGGCGGCCAGGTTGGTGTCGCGTGACAGGACGGCGATGACCCGGTCGTTCCGGCGTACGGGGACCGCCTCCGCCCGGACCGAGATCTTGCCCCGGAGCTCGGGGTCGCCGTCACGGACGATGGCCCCCAGTCGCCAGGCGCGGTCCAGGCGGGGGCTCTCGGCGTGCTCCTCCCCCACCACGTCGTCCGGGTAGGTGGTCGGACCGGTGGTAGGGCGCATGTGCGAGACCGCCAGCCAGCGCCCCTCGTGGCTGCGGACCCAGAGCACCAGGTCGGCGAACGACAGGTCGGCCACCAGCTGCCACTCCGCCACCAGCCGCTGGAGGTGCTCGACGTCCAGCCTCGTCAGGTCGGTGCGCGCACGGACCAGCTCGGCGAGGGTGGACACGCCGCGAGAATAGGCTCAGTCCCATGGGGGACCCCTGGGACTGGCTGACGGACGCACGGCGTGCCGTCGTCTCGGCAGGTCTGGACCGTCAGCTCGACCCGCACGG
>JAODNB010000380.1 GCA_025464795.1 Frankiales bacterium | reverse complement strand
GTCATCGCGAAGGCCAGCACACCGAGGGCCTGGACCTCGTCGCGCTTTCGCCGGTCGACCATGGCCAGCTGGGTGCCGGGGTTGAAGACCGGGTCGTCGTCCTTGAGGGTTCCGTTGAGCGCCAGAGCCAGCTGCAGCTCCTGCTGCTCCTGGATGGCTCCCGAGGTCATCGGCTGGATCTGCGTCTGGACGTTCACCTGGGGCTGGACCTGCGGTTGCGCCGCTGGGACCGGGGGAGCGACCGGAGGGACGGCCGGTCCGGGAGCGGGCTGCGCCGGCGCCGGCGGCGGAGCCGTGAGCGTGAGCGGCTTGGGCGGCGTGACGGCAGCTGCCTTCACGCACGTCACGTTCATGCGGGCCTTGCCGACCACGGTGCTGCGCAGCACCGCGTTCACGTCCTGGGCGTAGGTCCCGGGGTTCACGTCCACGCAGCTGACCTGGACGGAGAAGCCGGCGGTGTTGGGGCGCTTCACGTCGAGCCCGAGCAACGACTGCCCGTTGAGGGCTCCGAGCACCGGCGTGCGGTTGCCGGGGACGAGCCGGACGTTCTGCCGGTCGACGAGGCTGCCCAGCACACGGATGATCGCCTCGCTGAACGCGGACCCGTTGTTGCACACCAGCGGTTCGCCTGCGCGGAGGGTCTGGTCGCCGTCGCACGCCACCCCGCCGGCCGGGGTGAGGGTGTGCGTACCGCCGGCGACGGTCCGGAGGTCGTCCGTGGCGGGGTCACCACCGGCCGTGAGGCCGATGACCTGGATCCGGTTCTGGTTGAGGATCTTGAGGGTGCGCGTGAAGTCCAGGATCGGGTTGCCGTTGTGCGGATCGGATCCCGGCTTCTGGTCCGTGCCGTACGGGGCGTCGAACGCCTCGTTCGTCGCGAGGATGACCATGCGCCGCACGTCGGGCGAGGCACGGAAGCCGGCCTCCTGGCCCGGCAGGATCTCGCTCTTGCTCGGCAGCCCGAGCCGGTGCTCGGTCTCCGTCTCGTGGCCCAGGCCCAGCGCGACGTTCTGCAGCGCCAGCAGCTGGCCCTCGTGGTTGCCGGTGTACCTCGGGTCGATGCCCTGGGTGCTGTTGGGCTCGGTCTCGAGGTTGACCTGGTTGATCGCGGCCGTCAACGACGGCCCGATGGCACCGACCTGACGGATGCGGTGGTAGAGCGTCGGCTTGTGGTAGACCCGCGGGTCCGGCTTGAGGTCCGCCTGGGGCGGATAGACGTAGGTGTCGGGGTAGTCGTTCTCACCCGCTGCCGGCCCGGTCCCGAGGGTGCCCACCCCGACCTTGAGGCTGATCCGCTGAGCCGTCAGCGAGCTGACGATGCGGTTCAGGTTCTTCTTCACATCGGAGATGGCGTTCTGCATGCCGGTGGACACGTCGACCAGGAAGAACAGGTCGAGCGGCGTCGGGTTCTTCGGCAGCTCCAGGGTGAAGTCCTCGCGCTCGCTGCTGCCGACGGGCAGCCGGATGTTGCGGACCCCGGGGACCACGACGCCGACGTTCGGCGGGGGGACGCTGATGTCGCCTGTCGCAGGCGGCGGGGGCAGTGCTCCCTTCGCGATCGGGTCGACGTAGCGCAGCAGCGAGTGCCCGCTCAGGGCATGGAAGCTGGACTGCTGACCGCGGTCCCCGAGCAGCGATCCCCGGGTGGCGGCAGAGGCTGCTGGTACGGCGATCGCTGCGCCGCCGGGCGCCAAGGTGCGCAGGGTCCCGCTGGTCTCGGTCATGAGGAACGAGCTGCCGGTGCGGTATGCCGCGGAGGTCACGTTGCTCGGCGCGCGGAAGGTGCTGAAGTGGCGCCCGCCGTCGGTGCTGATGTAACCGGTGCCGCTCGAGGTGAAGCCGCTGAAGGAGCCCGGGCTCATCGCTGTGACAGCGGTGAAGGACCCGCTCGGACCGGGCGAGAACGTCGCCCCACCGTCGTCCGAGACGATCAGGGCGCCGTTGACGATGCCGTAGAGGCGGTTGCTGTTGCCCGTGTCGACGGCGAGCTGGGAGAAGCCCGTACCGCCGTTGGGGAGGTCGGAGGGGCTGGTCTGCAGCGTCCAGGACGCGCCACCGTCGACGGTGCGGTAGAGCAGGCCGGTCGGCTGTGTGGTGCCGGGCAGCCCGCTGCTGGGGAGCCCCGTGATGACGCCGCTGGTCGAGCCGCCGTCCCCGCCGGTCGCGGTCGGGCTGATGGTCAGGTAGGCCGTGCGACCGTCACCGGCGACGCGGAGCAGCTGCGGGGAGCCCTGGGCGGGCAGGCCGTTGTCGGCCGCAGTCCAGCTGCTGCCGGTGGCGCTGACCAGGACGTGCGGGCGGCTGGTCGCCCCGCTGCCCTCCCGGACGGCTGCCAGGAACCGCCCGTTGAGGACACCGACCTGGGTGATCACCGAGGCGACGCCGGCGAAGGGCTGCCCGGCCTTCGGTGTGGGCGACAAGGCGAACGCGTCGGACCAGGCGCACCCGTGCGAGCGCGACACCTGCACGCGGTAGCCGTTGGTCACGCCGACGTTCTGCGGCTGGGCGGCGTCGACCGAGTAGGACGAGATGCTGTCCTTGGACGACGCGCTGATGCCGTTGACGAACTTGAACGGCGCGACGGGGATGCGCTCCCAGCGACCCGTCTGGGTCACGCCGCACTGAAGGTGGGGCGCAATGGCGGTGGCGGCGAGGGGCACGGCGCTCGCGAGCACCACCCCGGTGGCGAAGGCGGCCCTCCACCGCCCACGGACTGACCTCATGCTCAGCGCCGCGTGGTGGATCGCCCTGCGGCGGTGGCCTTGTTGGCGGGCTTGCTGCCCTTCGGCTTGGTGACGGCGGCAGCTGTCCGACGAGCCGGGGTCCGGGTGCTGGTGACGGTCCGGGCCGGGGGGCTCGAGATGGCCCTCATGAGCGGCGCCAGGGCGTCGATGAGGACCTCGCCCTCCAGGGTCTCCTCGGCGTCGAGGCGAGCGGCGAGGGTGTCGAGCTCGCGACGGTGGGCGCGCAGGATGGCCTTGGCCTCGTCGCGGGCGTCCTCGACGAGGGTGCGGATGGCGTGCTCGACCTCGCGCTGGGTCTCGTCCGACAGCTCGATGAGGCTGCTGTCGTTGCCGAGGAAGCCCTCGCCGGCCTTCACCTGCAGGCGCAGCGGCCCGACGGTGTCGCTCATGCCGTACTTCGTGACCATGTCGCGGGCGAGCTCCGTGGCGTGCTCGAGGTCCTGCTCGGCGCCCGTGGAGCCCTCGCCGAGGACGAGCTCCTCGGACGCGATGCCGCCGAGCGTGGCGACGAGCTGGTTGTGCAGGCTGCTGCGGGTGAGCAGCGTGGCCTCGGAGTCGCCGAAGGTCGCGGCGGCGACGACCCGACCGCGGCCGAGGACCGTGACGCGGTGGATGTCCTCGTGGCGACCCAGGGTCGCGGCGACGACGATGTGCCCGATCTCGTGGTACGCCGCACGCAGGCGCTCCTCGTCGGTGAGCACGCGGCCACGGCGCTGCGGTCCCTCGAGGACGCGGACGATGGCCTCGAGCATGTCGTCCATGCCGATCTGGCTGCCCTTGCGACGGATGGTGAGCAGGGCGGCCTCGTTCACGACGGAGGCGAGGTCGGCACCGGTGAAGCCCGGGCAGCGCTCGGCCAGCTTCGCGAGGTCGACGTCGGGCGCCAGCGGCTTCTTCCTGGCGTGGATGCCGAGGATCCGCTCACGGCCCTCCGCGTCGGGGCGCTCTACCGTGATGTGGCGGTCGAAGCGGCCGGGGCGCATGAGCGCGGGGTCCAGGATGTCGGGTCGGTTGGTCGCGGCGATCACGACGACACCGGTGGAGGCCTCGAAGCCGTCCATCTCGACGAGCAGCTGGTTCAGGGTCTGCTCGCGCTCGTCGGAGCCGCCACCGCCACCGCCCGAGCCGCGCTTGCGTCCGGCAGCGTCCAGCTCGTCGATGAACACGATCGCGGGGGCCACCGCGTTGACTCGCTTGAACAGGTCGCGGATGCGGGCCGCGCCGACACCCACGAGGGACTCGACGAACTCAGCACCGGCGACGGAGAAGAACGGCACGCCGGCCTCGCCGGCGACGGCCTTCGCGAGCAGCGTCTTGCCGGTCCCGGGAGGCCCGAACAGCAGGACCCCCTTGGGGGGTACGGCGCCGAGAGCGACGTACTTCGTGGGGTCCTTGAGGTAGTCGCGGATCTCGGCGAGCTCGATCACCGCTTCCTCGGCGCCTCCGACGTCCTTGAACGTGATGCTCGAGCCGCCCGTGCGGC
>JAODNB010000360.1 GCA_025464795.1 Frankiales bacterium | reverse complement strand
GTGGAGGGGAGCGTTGGATGATCGGTCTGCTGACCGACCGGTACGAGCTGACGATGCTGTCAGCGTTCCTCGAGGACGGCAGGGCCCAGGCGCCGGCCGTGTACGAGTGCTTCGCGCGCCAGCTGCCCCAAGGACGGCGGTACGGGGTGGTGGCTGGACTCGGCCGGCTGCTCGCGCTGCTGGATGACTTCCGGTTCGACGACGCCGAGCTGGACCACCTGCTGGCGACCGGCGCCATCACGCCCCGTTGCGCGAGCTACCTGCGGGCCTTCGACCTCAAGGGGCTGCGCATCGAGGCCTACCGCGAGGGCGAGCTCTACTTCCCCTCGTCCCCGGTCCTCACGGTGCACGGGCCCCTCGGCCAGGGCCTGGTCCTGGAGACGCTGGTCCTCAGCGTCCTCAACCATGACAGCGCGGTGGCCTCAGCAGCAGCCCGCATGAGCACCGCGGCCGGGTCCCGGCCGCTGATCGAGATGGGCTCGCGACGGACGCACGAGCAGGCCGCCGTCGCGGCGGCTCGGGCGGCGTACGTCGCCGGGTTCGCCTCGACGAGCAACCTCGCTGCGGGACACCTGTACGGGATCCCGACCGCCGGGACCGCGGCACATGCCTTCACGCTCGCGCACGCCACCGAGCGGGAGGCCTTCGCCAGCCAGGTGGCCGCGCAGGGGGTGGGGACGACCCTGCTCGTGGACACCTACGAGGTCGAGCAGGGCATCCGCACCGCCGTGGAGGTGGCCGGCCCCTCCCTGGGCGCGATCCGGCTCGACTCGGGCGACCTGGACGTGGAGGCGCGCAAGGCACGAGCGCTGCTGGACTCCCTCGGTGCTCTCACGACGAAGATCGTGGTCACCTCCGACCTCGACGAGCACGTGATCACCGCCCTCAGCCAGGCCCCGATCGACAGCTACGGCGTCGGCACCCGTGTCGTGACCGGGTCGGGCCACCCCACGGCGGGGTTCGTCTACAAGCTCGTGGAAGTGGCCGGCCGCCCGGTCGCGAAGAAGGCCGTCGGGAAGGCCAGCCTGGGGGGTCGCAAGACGGCCTACCGGACAGCGACCGAGGAGGTGGTGAGCCTCGACGGGGAGATCCACGGTCGTCCTTTGCAAGTGGTAGTCGTGGACGACCTCGTGCTGCCCCCACCGACGCTGGACGAGGTCCGGTCCCATCACCTCGCGGTCCGGGCGGAGCTGCCGGCGCAGGCGCTGGAGGTCACCGACGGCCCACCCGCACTGGTGGTGCGCTGAGCGAGCACCCGACGCCCGCAGGAACTCGGCCTGCTCTGTCGAACAACAGCACATGCGCGCACGTCACCTGCCACTGCTCGCGGCCCTGCCGCTCGCCCTGAGCGTCCTCCCGGCATCCGCCGGGCCGGCCCAGCTCCCGACCGGGACGGGCGGACGAGCCACGGCCAACGTGACGCCGCTCGCCCACGTGGGCACGCTGGGCGCAGGCGTGAGCGGCGCGTTCCTCGACCGCAGCACCTACGTGCTGTCGGTGGCCGACGAGGTCTGGAACGAGGTCGGCTACACGCCGAAGAGCTTCACCGGCGGCCTGCAGGTGTTCGACACCCGCAACCCCGAGAAGCCCGTGAAGGTGGCCAGCCTGGCGCTCCCGAACTACCAGAACGAGGACATCAGCGTCTCGTCGAAGCGGCGCTTCGCGGTGATGTCCCAGGACGGCAGCGGCGGCGCCGTCACCCTCGTCGACCTGACGCACCCGAAGACGCCCACCGTGCTGTCCACGACGAAGCTCCCGAGCGGCTCCGGGCACACCTCCACGCTCGTCGGCGGCGACTCCTACCTGTGGGTCTCCGGCGGCGACCAGGTCGTCGTCGTCGACGTGCGCAACCTCCGGGCGCCGAAGGTGCTCGGGTCGTTCGCCAGCCCGGCCGGCGCGAAGGGCCCGTCGGGCTACACGGGGATCCACGACGCCGAGGTCGACCGCTTCGGGGACATCACCGTCTACGGCGGAGGCGGTACGGCCGTGTACACGTTGACGGCGAACCCGTTGAAGCCGACGCTGGTCGCGGTCACCGACCCCCGTGACCTCACCGTCGAGCGCGACGGCCTCATCCACCACGGCGGCAAGCGGCTCGACCGCAGCACCTGGCTGATCACCGAGGAGGACTACTCGCCGGGCTGCATCACCGACGGTGCGTTCGAGGTCTGGCGGCTGGACGCGAAGGCCCACAAGCTCCGCTTCGTGTCCATGTGGGACGCGCCGACCAACGCCGACAACAGCGGTCCCCTCGAGCAGAAGCAGTACTGCTCGAGCCACTGGTTCGACGTCAACGACTCGGGCGTGGTGGCCGACGGCTGGTACGGCGCCGGCGTGCGGTTCCTGGACCTGTCCAACCCGAAGAAGCCGCGACCCATCGGCATCTACGCCGGGGACAGCACGACCGCCTCGCAGGCGCTGTTCGTGCCCGGCCGCCGCGACCTCGTCTACGTCGCGGACTACGTGCGCGGGCTCGACGTCGTGAAGATCGCGAACGGCGGGCGCGGCGCCAGGACCGTGAGCGAGGCCGACACCAAGCGGGTGGGTACGGACGAGGTCGTCGTGCCCAGCC
>JAODNB010000345.1 GCA_025464795.1 Frankiales bacterium | reverse complement strand
GAGCGCGTCCGACTGTCCCTTGGCGATCTCGACAGAGTCGAAGGCTTCTGGGGCTGCGGCGCCACGTCGGCGGACCGGAGCGATGTCGCGCGACCCGCGGTCACGTTCAGGGGTCGTCACGCTTTGGTCTCCTTGGTGGCGTTGTTGCGAAGGTCCTTGAGCTTGCCGCGGGGTTGAGCGAGAAGGCGGTCGAGCAGCTCGGCGAGCTGCTGAGCCGTGCTGGTGCGCTCAGCTTCGGCGTGCGCACGGAGCTGGGCGGTCTCCTCAGCCAGGTCAGCGATGAGCCGGTTGACGGTGGTCTCGGCGCGCTTGGTGAGCCGGTCGATCCGGGCGTTGAGCCGGTTCTCGAGTGCCTTGTCGGAAGCATCACGGGCGTCGAGGACGTCCATGAGGCGGGAGATGACGTTCTCCCCGACCGCGGTGACAGCATCGGCACTTGCTCTGGCGTCTGCGGTGAACGACGCGGCGCTCGCAGTCAGCTGTTCCGCGGAGCTGGCAAGGGCCGCTGTGGCGACCTCGATGGCTTCGACAGCTGAGGCTGTGGTCTCCTCTGCGATTCGAGTGAGCTCGTCACGGACCGTCGGCTCCAGCTCTGCCGGGAGCTGCTCGATCGCGGACTGAAGCGCCTGAGCCTGGCGTCGAAGAGTCGCTCCTGCCGTATGCAGGCTGTACAGCGTTTCCGACTGCCCCGCAGCGAACTGCTCGGTGAGGCTGGCAATGAACGTCGCGTACTGAGAACCCGGAGTCATCGCGGCATCGAGATCAGCGGTCGTACGGGCGTCCGGGTGCATGGCCTTCCCTCTACTAGGCCGGCCCATCATAGAGCTCACGGAAGCCGTTCGTTGGCAGTCTCTGCGCGCGACCCCGGCTGAGGACGCGCTTCCGGGCAGGCTCTTCCAGCACGTGCCAGGCGGCTACGGCTACTGCTGTCGCGAGGACAAGGAAGCCCACGAGCCACAGCCGGTCCGCCACTGCTGAACGAGGTGACAGACGCAGGAGCGCCTCAAGCACCGTGTAGTGCAGCAGGTAGAGCGCATAGCTCGCAGAGCCCAGTGCCCGCAGGGGTCGAAGGTCACGGGAGGGCCGTACGAGGGACAAGGCGAGCACGACGATGAGCGCACATCCCGTCAGCGCCGTGGTGCTGACAGCACCCGTCGGGTCATGGTCGGTCCCGAACCACAGCAGGAACGGCAGCAAGACAACAGCCCCAGTGGCGGCGAGCTGGATGTGTCGCTGATCGCGGGCTTCGAGGAGGACAGCCAGAAGGACACCGACAACGAAGACGAACAGGTGGTTGAGCGGGAAGTAGGCATGCCACTGGTGAGGTGTCACCGTCCGCAGAACCCACCCGAGCGCGGTTGTGGCAACGGCAAGGCAGGTCATCGGCCCAGCCGTGAACAGCTGCGGGCGTCGGGCGGCCAAGGCGAAGCAGACGTAGAAGAAGGCTTCGCAGCTCAGGGACCATCCTGGGGTGTTCCATGCCAACGAGGTCGTCGGAAGCCAGGCCTGCAGGAGCAGGGGGGCTGCGACGACGACGACGAGGAGATGGGTCGGCGACCAGCTGTGATCGTGGGCTCGTTGGAGCAGGAACGGAAGCTCGCACACCAGGCTGAGCAGGTAAAGGGGGTAGATGCGAGCGAATCGGTTCCGTGCGTACTGGAAGGGAACGAAGGATCCTTCGCGGATCTCCGAGAGATACCGATGGCTCAGCACGAAACCAGACAGGCAGAAGAAGAACGGGACCCCGAGGTAGCCGTGGCGAGCGATGGAGTCCAAGAAGCCCGGCAGCGTCCCGGTAGGTGCCGCGAGATGCCAGTGGAACATCGCCACGCAGAGTGCGGCGGGGAAGCGCGCCCACGTGAGGGCCGGCAAGGTCGGCGTCGTCTCTCGCGACACGGTCGACCTCACTCACGCTCAGCTCGTCGGTGTCGGGGGTGCACCGGCGACATGCACTGTGACAGATCGCCGCAAACTGATCCATCCCCCGTCTGGCCTAATTGACGGCTCACTGCCGTTCGCTGATGACCCGAGCCGGTACGCCAGCAACGATGGACATGGGGGGTACGTCTTTGGTGACGACGGAACCTGCCCCAACTACCGCCCCATCCCCGATGGTGATGCCGGGGAGCACGACCACGTTGGCAGCCAGCCAGACGCCATGGCCGACCGTTACCCCCGTACGTTCGGTCGACCAGGGGAGCTCGCAGATGAGGTGGTCGCGATCGGTGCGGTGGTTGCTCGCCACGAGGCTCACTCCCTGTCCGAGGAGGACGTCGTCCCCGATGCGAATGACGCCTCCCGTCGCACGGACGTTGCAGAGCTCGCCGATGGCGCTGTGACGGCCGATGTGCAGCGCGGAGGCAACGCCGCCCCCTCGTCGGTCGTTGCCGACGTGCACGAGCGCGTAGGCGTCGATGGTGGACCCCTGGCCGATGCTGACGTCGACGTCTGAGGAGATCTCGAGGCGGGCTCGGTGGTCGATGCGTCCCATTCCTGGGTTCTCTCGTCGCAGGCGTCCGCGGGTCCGAAACTGCGCAACGACGGCTCGGGCTTCCTTGCGCAACTGCCACAGGTCCTGACGAAAGGGCTCGTCCTCGCGGAGCATGGGCCGATCGTACGGTTCGTCTTAGGCTTCCCCGCGAGGTGTCGGCGCGGCTAGCGTTGTGACGTTTGCAAGACCTCCCCCCGTGCGGGCCCGGAAGACAGGTGGGCAACACCCTATGGCTGAGAAGACGACGAGGGACGTGGTCCTCGAGGTGCTGCACGAGGTCTTCACCGAGTTCGCAGACATCGATGTCGTCCCCGACCTGACCGACGACCTCGTGCTGCTCGAGAGCGGGCTCGACAGCTTGGCGTTCGCCGTGGTCGTCACCGAGCTCGACGACCGCCTGGGTATCGACCCCTTCACCCAGTCGGAAGACCCGGTCTACCCCACGACCGTGGGCGAGTTCGTGACCATCTACGAACAGGCGGTCGCCACCGCCGCATGACGGGACTCCTGGACCTGCTCGCAGGCCGCGCGGACGAGGCAGTCGTGCTCCGGGACGACAACGCCGAGCCGCTCACCGTCGGGCAGCTCCGCGCCGCCGCGACGACCGGGCACGCGCGTCCCGAGGCCGTTGTGGTGACGGCGTCGACTGCCCGCGAAGCGCTGATCGCCCTCGCGACGCTGGACGGCCGAGCGGCCGAGATCGTGCTCGACGGGAGCGGAGTGCCGGGCGAGCCGTACGTGGTGACGGAGGCCGAGCTGGGACGCGCTGCGGAGACGCGCTGGGTCCTGCTTACCTCAGGCACCACGGGCGAGCCGAAGCGCGTGAGCACGACCTTGGGTGCGCTCCTGCGCGGGATCAGACCAGGCGTCGGAGCCGGAGCGTGGGGCTTGCTCTACGGATGGAACCGCTTCGCGGGTCTGCAGGTCGTGCTGCAGGCGCTGGCATCGGGAGGCCATCTGCTGGTGCCTCCCAGGACGACAGTCGCGACTGAGCAGGTCGCCTTCTTGCGGGACCACCGCTGCACGCACCTCTCGGCGACCCCGTCGCTGTACCGCCGGCTGCTCATGGTGCCGACGTTCGGCGACCTGCCGCTGCAGCAGGTGACGCTCGGCGGGGAGATCGCCGACCAGCGCGTGCTCTCTGCACTGAAGCGGGCCTTTCCGACCGCGCGACTGGTGCACATCTTCGCCAGTACGGAGGCGGGCGTCGCCTTCACGGTGCGCGACGGCCTCGAGGGGTTTCCGGCGTCGTTGCTCGACAGCCCTCCGCCTGGTGTCGACCTCGCCGTCGTCGAGGGGACCCTGCGCGTGCGCGCCACCGGAGGCGACTGGGTGGACACCGAGGACGCCGTGGACCTGCAAGGGGACCGCTACATGTTCCTGGGTCGCCGCAGCGGGGTTGTCAACGTGGGTGGGGCCAACGTCTACCCCGAGGTGCTCGAGCGGTTCCTCCTCGAGCAAGACGGAGTGACACAGGCACAGGTGTCTGCCCGGCCGAGCTCGTTGCTGGGGAGCCTCCTCGTCGCTGACGTCGTCGCGCCGGGTGAGGGCCCGGGTTTCGACAAGGCCATCCTCGCCGCCTGCCGGGCGGCGCTCCCTCGGTACCTCGTGCCCTCGAAGGTCCGGCTCGTCGAGGCGCTCTCGGTCAACGCGGGTGGGAAGCTGACGCGAGGAGCGAGCACGTGAACGAGCCCAAGCAGGACGCCGTGATCGTGACAGGGGCGTCGAAGGGGATCGGCCTAGCGATCGCGCAGCGCTTGATCGCTGATGGCCACTACGTCGTGGCTGTCTCGCGATCACTCACCCCGGAGCTCGAGGCAGCGCTGAACGGGGCTGGCGTCTTCTTCGCTGCCGACCTCTCGGACACGCGCGAGATCCCCGGACTCGTGCGGCAGGTGAAGGCAGGCACACAGCGAACCCTTGTGGGGTTGGTGAACAACGCGGGGGTGGGACTGGACGGGCTGCTCGCGACGCAGCACGAAAAGGACATCGCCCACCTCGTGAACCTGAACCTGATCGGTCCCATGACCCTGACGAAGTACGTGTCCCGCGACATGATCCGGGCGCGCCGCGGGCGCATCGTGAACATCACCTCGATCGTCGCAACGACCGGCTTCTCCGGGCTCGCTGCCTATGCAGCCACGAAAGCGGGTCTCGAGGGGTTCACCCGCGCGATGGCACGCGAGCTGGGGCGGGTGGGGGTGACGGTCAACGCCGTGGCGCCAGGCTTCGTCGAGACCGACATGACAGCCGGGCTCGAAGGGGACAACCTCTCGTCCATCAAGCGCCGCTCCCCACTGGGTCTCGCGGGGCCGGACGATGTCGCAGGTGCGGTGGCATACCTCTTCTCACCGAGTGCCGCGAAGACCACCGGCATCGTCTTGACCGTGGACGGAGGAGGCACCGCGTGAGCGACGAGGTCCTGGCCTCTGAAGCCTCGGCCACCCCGCCCAACCTGCGCAGGCGCACAGCGCTCGCGGCGGTCTGGTCCGGCGTGGGGTCGCTGGGGACGCAGGTCGTCACGATCGCCATCTCCGTCGTGCTGTCCCGGCAGCTGGTGCCCGGTGACTTCGGGCTCATGGCTCTGGCGACGACCGCGGCCGGCGTGATGGTCCTGATCTGCGAAGCCGGTTTCGTGACGTCGATCGTCCAGCGAAAGGAGATCAACCAGCTCCTGCTGTCCTCGGTCTACTGGGTGCAGGTCGCCCTCGGCGCCCTCGGCGCTCTCCTGCTGGTCCTGCTCGCGCGGCCCACAGCTGCGTTCTACGGCGACGATCGGCTGGTGGGCGTCGTGGTCGCGCTGTCGATCATGCCGCTGCTGAGCGGGTTCGGTGCCGTACCTCGTGCCCTTCTCGTGCGCCGTCTGGACTTCAAGACGCTTTCGCTCATCGACCTGCTGTCCCTGCTCGTGGGAGGCACGTTCGGCATCGTCGCCGCCGCCATGGGGGCCGAGCTCTGGTCGCTCGTGTACTACTCCATCGCTCAGTCGATCGTGCAGACCTGGGGCCGCATGCGCCAGGCGCACTGGCGACCTGATCGGAAGCTGTCGCGCGTCGAGCTGTCCGACATCTTCGGCTTCGCCCGGTCGGTCTACGGGAGCCAGCTGCTGACGTACGTCACCCGCAACGGAGACAACGTGCTGGTGGGACGCTTCCTCGGAGTCCGTCAGCTGGGGCTGTACACCCGGAGCTACACGCTTCTGCTGTTCCCGAGCCAGAAGATCGCTGCCGTCCTCGGATCAGCGGTGCAGGTGGCGCTGGCGAAGATCTCGGACGACAAGCCCCGCTGCCGCCGGGTGTATCTCGAGTCGTGCCAGCTCATCTTCTTCGTCACGACCCCCGTCATGCTCGGGCTGGCCATCTTGTCCAAGGAGACCGTCCTGACCCTGTTCGGCTCCAAGTGGGAGGCGATGTGGCCGACGGCAAGCGTCCTCGCGGTAGTCGCCCTCTTCGAGCCCTTGACGACGACGACGGGCTGGGTCTTCCTGTCCCAGAACCGAGCTGACCTCAGCCTGAAGCTCGGCCTCCTGAGCGGCCCGTTCCTCCTGGCCGGCGTTGCCCTGGGCCTGCTCGGTGGGGACTCCTTCTCGGTGGCTGTCGGCTATGGCGTCGGCTCGTTGATCCTCGGCCCGGTCTTCGTCTCACGAGCCATCGGCCTTCTCGACATGAACCTGCGCGAGTTCGCCCGCGGTCTGGCGCCGGCTCTCGGCTGCGGCGTGCTCATGGGTGCCGCGATCTTTCCGTTGCGGCTCTTCCTGGTGCAGCAGGGGACTCCCGATGCGCTCGTGCTCCTCGCCTGCGGTGCCCTTGGCGCGGTCGTGTACCTCGCGGCGGCGCACAAGGCGGACGTTGCCGGGCTCCAGCACGTCACCAACCACTTGCCCCCTCGGTTTCGCCGGTCTGTTGCGGCGTGAGCACTCCGTTCGTCTCGATCTGCGTGCCCGCTCACGGAGACCACGAAGCCCTGCGGCTCCTTCTTGAAGCCTTGCAGCAGCTGAGCTACCCGGCGGACCGCCGAGAGGTCGTGGTGGCCGTCGACGGCCCGGATCCCGCGTTAGAGCACGTCGCCGCTGCAGCCGACAAGCTTGTGGTGCTCGCGACCAATCAGGGCTCCTACGCGGCGAGGAACGCCGCTCTTGATGCCACCTCGCCGGACGCGGAGGTGGTGCTGTTCACGGACTCAGACTGCGCACCGGTGGAGGACTGGGTGCAGGCCCACCTCCGTGCGCTGGACGGCGCCGACCTGTCCGGCGGCGCCGTCACCTTCACCCATCGCACACCGCCCAGTCCGGCCGAGTGGGTCGACATGACCCGGTTCCTTCAGCAGCAGCACCTCGTCGAGACCGTTGGGTTCGCCGCCACGTGCAACCTGGCAGGTCGCGCAGATGTCGTGCGGTCCGTGCGCTTCGACGGCAGCCTTCGGTCAGGTGGGGACCTGGACTTCGGTCACCGGGCCAAGCTGGCCGGCGCGCGCCTCGTGTACACGCCCGACGCGGCGGTACTGCACCCCGCCCGCCCGACGACGCGCGAGCTGCTCCGAAAGGTACGTCGCGTCGCGCGGGGAGCCCGGGTCCTTCCTCCTTCCGTCGCCGGCGCGACGGTGCGGCACTCAGCGCCTCGGCGCCCGTCGCCACGGCAGTGGGCGGAGCACCATCGGGTTGCTGCTTCACGACTGTGGGATCTGCGGTGCCGCGCGCTTGCGCGGGTCTGCAGCCTCGTGTGGGCTGTGAACGCGCCGAACACGATCGTCGAGCGCGTGGTCAGGCGCGGGCCGTGAAGGTGGCCTGGCTCAACCACTGCGCCCGTCTCGGCGGGGCCGAGATCGCGATGCTCCGGTCGTGCCCGACCCTGCCCGTGGAGGGCCTGGCTGTCCTCGCCGAGGACGGCCCGCTGCGCCTGAGGCTCGAATCAGCCGGGGTGCGCGTCCTCGTCCTCCCCCTTCCGGAACGGACGAGAGGCATCGAGCGGTCCAGGGCCCTGCGCGGGGTGGTTCTCGCCGTTCTGGACCTGTCGCGGTACGTGCTCCTGCTCCGCAGGCTCCTCAAGGAGGAGGGCATCGATGTGGTGCACGCGAACACGTTGAAGTCGGGGATCTACGGCTGCGCGGCGGCTCGTCTCGCCGGAGTCCCTTCTGTGTTCCACCTCCGGGACAGCCTCGACGTCAGGTACCTGTCGCCTGCCGTCGTCCGTGTCCTGCGCGTACTCCTGCGGTTGCTTCCCACCGTCGTGGTCGGCAACTCCCGATGGACACTTGGCCTCGCGGGCAAGGTGCGGCGCGGCCTGGTCGCGTACTCGCCCATCGACACTGCGGCGGCCAAGCCACTGACCCCCCATGAGGGGATCCGGGTGGTGATGCTGGGCCGCGTCTCGCCGGTGAAGGGGCAGGAGGAGTTCCTGCGTGCCTTCGCCGCTGCCTTCGCAGGACGCACTGACGTGACCGCTGAGATCGTGGGGTCGGCCCTGTTCCACGAAGCGGACTACGAGGCTGGGTTGCCGACGCTCGTCGAGCACCTCGGGATCTCGCGCCAGGTGGTGCTGGCCCCCTTTGTCGACGACATCTGGCCCACCCTCGCCAGCGCTGATGTGCTCTGCGCCGCATCCGTGATGCCCGAGCCCTTCGGGCAGGTCGTGGTGCAGGGCATGGCGACCGGGCTCGCCGTCGTGGCGGGAAGCGTCGGCGGCCCGACGGAGGTGATCACGAACGGCAAGGACGGACTCCTGGTCGACCCCACTGACGTGGCCGGCTTCGCCGACGCGATGAGGACTCTGGTCGAGGACGAGCCCCTACGGCACCGCTTGGGTGCAGCCGCTCGTGTGCGCAGCGCCGATTTCGGAGTGACGCAGGCGAACGGGGCGCTCATGACGGCCTATGAGCTGGCCCTGAGCGTCTCGTAGAAGGCCTCGTGATCGGCGGCGATGCGGTCCCAGGCCACCGACTCTAGGTCCGGGGATCCTTCCGGGACACGTTCCAGTGCCTCTCTCAGGTCGTCAGGGGTCAGTGGGTTCTCGAAGGTGAAGACCCAGTTCGGGGCCAGTTGGTCGAGCTCACGGGCGGTCGGCCCGGACGGAAGCAGGACAGGGGTGTCGAAGGAGAGCGCGAGCAAGGCGGTTCCGCTGTTCAGCACCGCTCGATAGGGAAGCACCGCCACGTCCAGACAGCCCACCGTGCCGGCCATCTCACCCTCAGGCACCTCGGTGAGACGCACGACGACCCGGTGGTCCTGCGCCGCCAGAGCCTGCACTTCCCGGCCCGTCGCCGGGTCGTCACACCTTCCGGTGACCAGGAGCTGGAGGTCGTCGCCCTGAAGTCCGTTGAAGGCGCGCAGCAGCTCGGGCACGCCCTTGTACGGCTTCACTCGGCCGACGAAGCCGACGACCCGCGAGTCCTCGCGCAGGCCGAGCCGGCTCCGCGCTTGTGCGCGTGTCTCCGTGCAGGGGTAGGCGTCCCGGTAGTGCCCGTGTGGGATCACCGTGTGCGGTCGAGCAGCCAACTGAGGGTGTTCGCGCACGATGACATCGCGAGCTGCTTCGCTCAGCGCGATCCAGCCGTCGATCTCGCCTCCCCAACGCCTCCACCAGAGCCGCTCGGACCGCACGTACTTGCCTCCGTGAGCCCAGGCGTTGTGCGCCGTCCAGACGACGGGAACGCCGGCACGCGAGAAGGCACGGCGCCTCCTCGCATCGGCCCATGCGCTCGCATACGCCTGGGGGAGAACCCGTCGGCCCCAGGGGGAGTCCGGCCAGTGCACGTGCAGAGCGGCCACGTCCGTGGTCCTAGGGCCGTCGACGAGCTCCAAGACCTCGACGCCACGCCGGACCAGGGCGTCGTAGAGCAGCGCGTTGTAGGGGTTTCCCTTCCGGTTCCGCCACGCCGGATCGGCCACAATGCGCATGTGCGTCATCCTGCCCTGTCCAGAGTCGGCGTCGTGATCGTGACCTACGAATCGGCCGACGTGGTGGGTCCCACCCTGCGCGCACTGCCGAAGGACCTGCTCGCTGCAGTGGTCGCCGTGGACAACAGCCCCACGCCTCGGACGCTCGAGGTGCTGCAGGCTGACTCCCAGGTCCACGTAGTGGTCCCTGGCGAGAACCTCGGCTACGGCCGAGGCGCCAACCTGGGGGCGGACCACGAGGCGCTCGGGGACGCCGAGTTCTTGCTGTTCCTGAACCCCGATGCCGTGATTGGTTCCGAGGACCTCGAGCGGCTGGTCGACTGGATGGACAGGCACCCCGATTGCGCTCTTGCGGGCCCGCGGCTGTTCCGGGGGCCGGAGCCGTTGTCGTCCGCGGGCGTGCTCGCAACGCCGCGCCAGCTTCTGCGACTGGCGCTCCCAGGACCGCTCCTTCGCTTCACTCCGGCGTGGCGACTGCCCGCGAGCTACCAGGAGTCCGGCCCGGTCGGCTACGTCGAGGGTGCCTGCATCCTTGTCCGGGCAGGTGCCTGGCGCGCAGCTGGCCGCTTCGACCCGCGCTACTTCTTGTTCTTCGAGGAGATGGACGTGGCTCGCCGCCTCGAACGTCTCGGGCACACCGTCGACCTCGTGTGCGCCGCCAGGGCTGAGCACGCAGTCGCAGCGTCCCGTGAGCAGCTCCCGGGCGGCGCCCGACGGTTCCTGTTCGTGAGCGCAGCGCTCTACGTCGACGCCTGGTACGGCCGTGCTGCGGCGAGGCGGTGGGTCGCGGTCACGCGCTTCTTCCTCGCAGTGCGGGCCCTCAGCAGGCAGGACCGAGGCGCCCGCCTCGCGGCGAGAAGGGCCCTGCGAGGAGTGCTGAAGCGCGAGGACCCTGTCGGCTGCGCGTTGTAACCAGGGGCCCCTTGTGCGCTCCTATGCTTGGGTGAGCGCCGAAGACAGCCAAAGGGAAGGCCCGTGACGATCGCAACGGTGAAGGCATGACGGACGCCGTGCTGGTCTCACGTCGCCCGTGGGACGAAGTCGTCCACCGTCACTGGCAGCACCTCCCGCAGCACCTCCTCATCGGGGCCTCGGTCCTCAGCGTCCTGCTGGCCAGTGCCCTGGGGGACCCGCTGCTCTTGGCGCCGCTGGCTGCTGTGGCCGGCGTCATCGTGCTCTTCCGATGGCCCGTCGCGGTCGTCATGGTCTGGATCTACCTGGCAGCAATGGGAACCGGGCCGAACCGGCAGCACGCCCTGCACATCGCCTTCGCGCAGCTCACGCCCCAAGAGATCGCGGGCTACAGCCTGCTCGCCTTCGGGCTTGTGCGATGGATGGTCGTCCGAAGCGGGAAGCGCCATGCTCTCAACGCGCTGCTCGGCGCCTTCGCCCTGTCCGTGGTGCTGGGAACGGTGCAGGGGCTGGCCCATGGCGCCGCGCTCAGCGACGTGCTCGCCGAGGTCAAGGAGGTGCTGCTCTACCTGCTGCCGCTTCCTCTCGCTCTCGAGTTCAGCAGCCGGAACCGCCTGCGATGGTTGGAGATCGGGGTTGTAGGCGCAAGCGCCGTCCTCACTGCCGATACGCTCGCCCGCGTTGCCACGGGTACCTATGACGCGGCCACCACCCAGGTGACGACGCTGGGCGAGACCGTGGACGTCAACCGCATCCGACCTGAGCTGATCAACCTGGTCGTCCTGGCCATCTTCCTGGTCCTCGCACGCGTGCGCGAACCCGGTGGTCGATGGTGGCGGATACCTGTGCTGGGGCTCTTCGTGACCCTCATCCTGCTGTCCTACACGCGCTCTACCTGGGTCGCCATCGTCGCCGGGCTTGTGGTCTCGGCGGTGGTGGTGAGCCGTCGAGGGGCGATCATCAAGGTCGCAGCCGGCGCGCTCGCGCTCGGCGCCCTCGCCGTGCCGCTGCAGTCCGCCGCGCTCGCGGGGCACCTGGGGGCACAGCCGCAGGCGATTGCGCTCCGCGTGAGCAGCATCGGGAGCAGCGACATCGAGGAAGAGCTCAGCTACCTCGACCGGGTCGACGAGAACGAGCACGCTCGTGCCGCCATCCGCTCCTCCCCGTTCGTCGGGCTAGGAATCGACGTCTCCTACGGGGCGACGTTCCGGGCGCACGACCCGCTCACGGGGAAGACGGGCTACACGGACAAGCAGTTCATCCACAACCAGTTCTACCGGGTGTGGCTGTGGTTCGGACTGCCTGGCGTGCTCGCGGTGGTCGGCATCTGCGCCTGGGTGGCGCTGAGCGTCCTGCGGTTGCGGACGTCGCCTGACGAGGAAGCTCGTGTCATGGGCATTGCCGCCGCCGGCGGGTTGCTCGCTCTCGGTCTGCAGGCCTTCTACCAAACGAGCCTTCCCAAGCCAGCGGTCATCGCAGCAACCGTCGCTGCCCTGCTCCTCATCCGAGGCTGGACCGAGCTGGCCGAGGGCTCTCGTGACAGCTGACACCCATGACGTCATGGTGCTTCTCGCCTCGCGCTGGTCGGCCCTCGAGAGGTTCGACACCCGATGGCGCCGCGTGGTCATGGCCTGGAGCGCCCACCCGGCTGTCCGGTCCTTGACCCTGATCGATCATCCCTGGTGGACGTCGCCGCTCACGCCGACCTCTCACCTCGTGCGCCCAGGTGCGTCGTGGCTCGCGGGCGCTCGGCTTCATCAGCTCAAGATCCCCTCAGGATCGCGTCCGGCTCTCGATCCCCTGGCCTGGCGCCGTGTCGGTCGTCGGCTTCGACCCCTTGCCGGCTCGTTGGTCGTGGCGACCTCACCGATGGTGGCGCCTGCGTTGCGACATGTCGGTGGTGCGGGCGCCACCACTGCTTTTGACGGCGTAGACCTGTGGAGGATGCGCGAGGTCAGCGGCTTTCCCAGGGCACGTCTCGATGCCGGGTACGCAGCCGGCTACGCCGCCCATGTCGTCACCGCAGTCAGTGACACCGTTGCCCGGGACATGCAGGCGGACGGTGCCCGTCATGTGACCGCAGTTCCCAACGGCGTCGCCTTGGCCGAGTTCGCCCATCCGCGGCCCTCGGACGTCGACCACCTCGGACTGCCGAACGTGCCTTTCGCCGTGTACATCGGAACCATCGGGCACCGCCTCGACCTGGAGCTGCTGAGGGAAGTTGCGGACAAGACCGCCGTCCCTCTCGTGCTCGTGGGCCAAGCGGTCGACGCGGACTACACGTCACGAGCGGCACAGGGTCCTTGGCTCTGGACCGGGCCGGTCGGGCCGGAGCTGATACCCGCCATTCTCGCGCGCGCTGCCACTGCGCTGCTTCCGTTCGAGCCCGGGCTACCTGTTCAGGCGCAAGACCACATGAAGCTCTTCCAGTACCTCGCCTCGGGAGCCCCGACGGTGGCCACACCGATGAACGGGCTCCCGGACGACGTCTTGGTGGGAGAGACGGCATCAGAGTTTGCCGCCCGCATCGATGAGGCCGCCCGCCGACCGCGTCGGACGACGACGCACCCGCTGCTGAAGGGCCGGGACTGGGCCGATGTCTCGGAGCGGCTGCTGTCGCTGTACACCCAGCGCGCTGATGCCTGACATCGTCCTGGGGGTCTTCACCCCGGTCCTCGGGCACCTCTCCGAGACGTTCGTGCAGCGCCACCTGACGGACCTCGTCGAGGACGCGCGCGCCTTCGCGTGGGAGATCGCGGCGGCGGCCGCCTGGTCGGTGCCCGACCCGGTGCTGCTGCCCCGCCCTCGCCAGCTCGGTCGGCTCGGTCGACGGCTGACACGCGAGCCCGGAGCGCGAGCCGGGTACCGCCTCTCCCGTGAGGACAGCGCAGCAGTGGTGCGCTCCGTCCGCGAGGCCGGCGTCACGCACGTCCTCCTCGAGTACCTTGACCCTTGGGTGCCCTACCTGCCCGCGCTCCGTGCAACCGGCGTCAAGGTGTACGCGCACGGGCACGGGTACGACGTGAGCGCACGGCTTCGACAGCCGTGGGTTGCCCGCTCCTACAAGGCCTATGCGAACGTTGACGGCGTAGTCGTGGTCTCGAGGGATTCGGCGGCGAAGCTTCGTGAGATCGGCATTCCCGGGTCCCGGATCCACGTGATTCCCTGCGGTGCCGACGTGCCGGCCGCCACCCCGGTGCGCTCACCCCTCGGGTCTGGAAGCTGGCTCACCGTCGGCCGGATGGTGCCCAAGAAGGGCCCGCTTCACGCCGTGCGAGCGTTCGCCCAGGCCGCTGAGGACTGCTCCGCGCAGCTGGAGATGGTGGGAGACGGTCCACTGCTCGAGGAGGTACGTGCCACGGTGGCCGAGCTCGGCATCAGCGACCGAGTGGTGCTTCATGGTCGTTGCGACCACGACACGGTGCAGCGACTGCTCTCCGGGGCGCTAGGTCTGCTGCACCACTCCGTCACCGACCCCGTCTCGGGCGACGAGGAGGGCTTGCCCGTCGCCATCCTCGAGGCGATGGCTGCGGGCTTGCCCGTCGTCTCGACGCGGCACGCCGGGATCCCCGACGCGGTGGAGGACGGCGTGACGGGGTTGCTGGCCGATGAGGCTGACATCGCGACGGCCAGTGCACATCTCGTCCGGCTCTCCACCGATGTCGCTCTGAACCGGGAGATGGGTGTCGCCGGTTGGAGGAAGGCCCGCGATGGCTTCTCGATCGACTGTGAGCGCGAACGACTCCTCGCCCTGATGGGCTCCTCGTGATCCTTGGTGCGGCGGCGGTCGTTGCGCTGCTCCTCGTCCTCCTGGAGCTTCGCCTTCGGTCGGCGTCGCTGTGGCTCGCAGAGACGCCTTATTGGCACGATCTGCTGACTGAGCGCAAGGTTCGCCAGATGCGCCGGCTCGGTCACGTGGACACGGTGTTCGTCGGGGCGTCGACGGTGCACTTCGGCATCGATCCCCTCGTCGTCGACGCCACGGTCGGGGGCTCGCACGTCTCCTACAACGCAGCCTTGAACAGGTGCCTACCGATCATGGTCGAACGCTGGCTGTCGGACGTGGTGCTCGATGCCCTGACGCCTCGGACCGTTGTCCTGGGAATGTGTCACATCGAGCTCAACGACAACGAGGTGTTCGGTGCCAACCGTCTGCAGGACTACCTGGGCTCGCGCACCTTTCGCATGAGGCCTCTCGACCGGGTGCTTCGGGCGTGCTCGGGAGCAGAGCTGGTTCGGTACCTTCCCCGGTTCCTCCATGAGCCCCGCCGCGCAGCAGCCGCCCTCTTTCGCAGGAAGGGCCCACTCGTCCGTCTGCGTGCAGACACCAGGATCGAGGGCCAGCTCGGCGAGAGGGGCATAGGTACCGAGGTACAGGGTCGGTCGTATCGCAACGGCCCCAAGCTGCTCGAGGTCCTGGCGCGGGACGTCTGCTGCGACTTCTCCACGGGTGCCTACCAGTTCGAGGCGATCAGCCGGATCCGAGCGACCTGCGAGGCGCGGGGCGTGCAGCTCGTCCTGCTGGCCACCCCCTGCGTCGAGCACGACGTGGCATCACTGATCACCTCCGGGGTGACCTTCGATGACCTTCGGCGATGCTTCGGTCGCATCGCTGAGCGTGAGTCCATCCCGCTGCTCGACCTGACGCAGTCGGTGACCGACGTCGAGTACTTTGCTGATCTTGTGCACGTCAACGGTGCGGGACGGGTCGCCCTGTCGGAGCATGTGGGACGAGCCCTTTCCCCTTACCTTGACCCTGACATCCGCACTCACCCGATCGTCGAGAGAGAGCTTCCCGATGCAGCTTCGTGACTATGCCGGCATGTTTCGTCGCCACCTGCTCACCTTGCTGCTCTGCGTGCTGGCTGGGTTGGCAGGAGGGATCTTCCACGGAACCCACGGAGCGGACACCTACGAGGCGACTAGCCGGTCGCTCCTGTCGATCCCGGCCTCGCAGACCGTCCAGGAGCAGGTTGCCGCTGCCCAGCTCTCGGGCCAGCTGCTCAGCACCTACGTCCAGGTCGCGACCTCACGAGAGCTGGCCGAGCGTGTGGTCGCGCGCTCCCCAGAGTTCGGCTCCGTGGACCATGTGCGCAAGTCACTGTCAGCCAGTGCGGAGAAGGCGACGTACCTGATCGACATCACTGCCAGTGCGGGCACCAAGCAAGGTTCGGCGGCCCTGGCCAACGCGGCGGCGTCTGCACTTTCCGACGTGATCGAGTCGCTGCAGACCGGGCGAGCGGAGCCGGTGACCGCGCTGCTGCTGGACAAAGCAGTCGCCCCCACCAACCCCAGTTCGCCACGTCCCGTCCGGGACATCAGCATCGGGCTTGCACTCGGACTCCTGGTGGGTGTGCTGCTTGTCCTCTTGCAAGAGGCACTCGACAGCTCCATCAAGTCCGTCGCTCAGGCGGAGCGCGCGACGAAGAGCACTGTGCTCGCGTCCGTGGCGCGCCGTCGCCGCGGTCTGCCGCTGGCAGCGGCAACGTCCGCAACCGAGCAGGGCGAGGCCTTCCGCTCGCTCCGCACCGCCGTCCAGTACCTCAACGACGGTCGCATGCCTCAGACGATGCTCGTGACCAGCTCCGGCGAGGGAGACGGCAAGACGACGGTCGCGGGCAATCTGACGGCGAGTCTGGCAAGTGCGGGGCACCGCGTCGTGCTGGTCGATGCTGATCTGCGTCGTGCGGGTCTGACGCGGCAGCTTCAGATGCAAGGCGGACTAGGGCTGTCCGGCGTCCTCGATGGCACCGCTCAGCTGGATCAAGCGATACGGCCGTGGATCGACAACGCCGATGTTCTCCTGCTGGTGGCAGCCCGGCGAACCCCTCAGAGCTTCTGGGTTCGGAGTCCATGGGCGCGCTGCTCGATGACCTGGCCGCGAGGTACGAGCTCGTCATCTTCGATGCTCCTCCGGCTCTGGCCGTCACCGACGCGGTCGTCGTTGCCGCGCAAGTGGCGGCGACCCTCGTCGTGGTGCGGTACGGCAAGACCTCGCGAAGCAGCGCGCAGCAGGCCGCTCGGCTGGTCACCTCCGTCGGGGGCAGCGTGGCCGGGCTGGTGCTGAACGCCACGCCTCGTCGGCAGCTCGACGAGTACGTGCTGGATGCGAGGACTGACGCGATCTCCGGGTGACGGTCAGGCAGTTTCCGTGAGCTGGAGCTCGCCGTTCCGCGCCAGTCGACCGAGCCGACGGTCCTCCAGCGACACCGGAGCGGAAACCGTCGGCGTGACCGTTTCGGCGACCAGGGCCCGCATCTTGGCGATGAAGCCCTCAAGCCTGAAGCCGTTGGCGTAGGTGCGCAGGAGCGAAGGATCAACGGCGGGGACGGACAGGATCGCCTCCTGGACGGCTGCCGCCGTTGGCTCCTCGATGAAGCAGCCGGTCATGCCCTCGACAAGGGTGTCGAGGAACCCGCCTGCTCGCAGGACGATCGCCGGTGCACCGAAGAGGTTGCCCTCAAGAGGCGTAAGGCCGAAGTCCTCGTAGGACGCGCTGACCACTGCAGAGCAGTGCGCGTAGAGCCATCGAAGCTGTGCGTCTGAGACTCGGCCGAGACCCTGCAGCCGGGAGTCCCACGTGCCACCGCCCTTGCGCGCCGGCAGGTCCCCCAGCACGAGCAACCGCTCGCCAGGGAGGCCCTCGACGGCCTCGCACACGACCTCGACGTTCTTGTAACCGCGGGCGCGGGAAACGCTCAGAAGGAATCCTGGAGCAACACCGGGCATGGCTTCCTGTGGCCCGAAGGGATCGAGCATGACCGGCGGCGGCAGGATCGTCGAGTCCAAGCCGTAGCTGCTGACGATCCTTCCGGCAACGCTGGAGCTGTTCGCGACGTACCGCGTCACCGACTCAGCGCGACGCTGATCCCACTTCTCCAGGCCGCGTGAGAGGGCCCGGTGTGCGGCGCGGGCAGCAGGCCCGGCTCCCAGCAGGTACTCATCAGGCTGGTAGATCCACCGCGCGGGGTTGTGGCAGTAGACGATCTTGGTGGCATCCGTCGTGACACCGTGCGACCAACCGCTGCTGCTGCAGATGACCACGTCGGCGTCCTCGATCACGTGGTTCTCCCACGCCCTGGCCAGCACCGGGAAGGCCAGCCTCGGGTCGCGCCGGAACGCCGGGACGCGGTTGATCCAGAGGGTCTCGATGTCGTGCTCGCGGAACTGGGGGAAGGTGCGCCGAGGTGAGTACGCCGACGTGACCAGGCGGGATCCGGGGAAGGCAGCCAACAGGCCCAGGGCCACGCGCTCGGCCCCGCCCGTCTGCGTCGCGTAGTCGTGCGCGATGACGACGCGCGGCGAGGCCTGCGTGGGCGGGCTGCAGGTGCTGGGTGACATCGATCCCCCCTGGGATTCGCTGGATACCCTTACAACGGGGGAGATCGGAAAAGCGCGCGCTCCAGATCAGAGGTTTTCTGACTCTGGGAGTTCCAAGGGTGTTCACGGCGTGTGACTACGATGCGCCATGCCTCCCTTCCCCCCACGGGCACGGGCGCTCCGGACGAAGGCCGTCGCGGGCCAGCGGCTCAGAAGCCTGGCAGCCCGGGTCGATCTGCACGTACATCCGTCCGCTCAGGTGGGCGATGTGATCCTGCGCACATCTGGCGCTCGGTGCCGACTCCTGATCGGGCCCGAGTCACGCCTCGAAGACGGCGTGATCTTGCAGCTCAGTCAGGGTGCCTCTGTGGAGATCGGCCCGCGCTGCCACCTGCGAAGCGGCGCGGTGCTGAACGTGAGCGGCCGACTCCAGTTGCTGGGTGACAACCAGATCTCCTTCTACTCTGTCGTGCACTGCGCTGAGTCGGTCCTGTTCGAGGAGATGGCAGGGGCTGCGGAGGGCGTCACCGTTGTCGACAGCCAGCACGTCCACGGTGACGTGGGCGCGCCGGACGAGCACTACTACCACAACAACCGCACCAGTCCCGTGGTGATCGGACGCAACACCTGGCTGGCTGCGCGCTCCGTCATCACGTCAGGCGTGACACTGGGTAGCCGCGTCACCGTGGCGGGGAACAGCCTGGTGGCGCCCGGGACCTACGCAGATGCTGCGACCCTGGTGGGGGTCCCGGCCCGGATGGCCAAGCGTCGGCCGCCGGCCGACCGCTCGAACTAGTCGATAACACCCAGAAGCCCCTGGGTCGCGCGAGGTTTTGGAGTGCCGTCCGTCACTCCTTACGACATCGTCGCTCACCCAGGAGCCCACGTGCCGTACGCACTCTCGACCCTCGGCGACCTCGACCTGCGCTCGGACGACGAGCCGCTGCACGTGGGGGCAGCCGGCCATCACGCTGCCAAGCGAGGTCTCGACCTCCTCATCGGCCTGCCCCTGCTGCTGATGACGTTGCCGCTCCTGCTCGGCGTCGCGCTGGCTGTGGCGTGCTCCGGTCGCGGTGGCGTGCTGTTCCGTCAGACGAGGATCGGTCGCGGCGGTCGGCCGTTCACGATGCTCAAGTTCCGGACGATGCGGCCAGGCGCCGCATCGCTGCGGGACGAGCTCGCAGCGCTGGATGAGGGCAACGGCGTGCTCTTCAAGATCAAGAGGGACCCCCGAGTGACCGCCATCGGCCGGATCCTTCGACGCTTCTCTCTCGATGAGCTGCCGCAGCTCATCAACGTGGTGCGCGGGGAGATGTCGCTGGTAGGGCCCAGGCCTGCGCTCCCGGAGGAGGTCTTGCTCTACAGCCCCCTCGAGAGGTGCCGACTCGCCGCTCGGCCCGGACTCACCGGCCTGTGGCAAGTCAGCGGGCGTAGCGACCTGTCGTGGGAGCAGAGCGTAGGGCTGGACCTGCACTACGTCCGTCACGCCTCGGCTCCGCTCGACCTCACGATCCTCTGCCGCACCTTCAGTGCGGTCGTCTTCGGCCGAGGCGCCTACTAGGTACCCGGCACGCGTGACCGTCATGACGCTGCTTGTCCGAATTGACCGGTCACCTAGTCCGTTTTAGTCATGTTTGCCTCGAACTACTGCATCTTCAGGGTTTCGCTTTTAGCCTCGACTCAGACAAGCCGGACACCACGGACAGGGAACCCACCATGCAGGCACACAGCACCAGGTCGAGCGAGGTCGGCCGTCGGAGAGGCCTTCGCCTCGCGATCGCGGCATCGATCCTCGGCGGGGGGCTGGCGTCCGCGGTCGCGGCAGGTCCCACGCTCGCGGCAACGCCCGCCCCCCCCGCACCGCTTCCTGCTCTCGGCATGAACTCGCACGCCGTGAGGGAGTCGTCGGCGACGTTCGCCCAGGAGTTCCAGCTCGACCGCGCTGCAGGCTCGACGTGGACCCGCATCGACGTCAACTGGTACCACCTCCAGCCGACCGGACCCGGTGCCTTCGAGCCGAGCTACACAAAGGTGCTGGACCAGGCGGTCGCGTCCGCGACAGCGAACGGGCTGAAGGTGCTCCTCACCGTGCTCGGCACCCCGGTCTGGGCACGCGCGGTGAACACCACCACCGCGGCGCCGCCGACCAACGTCAACGACTACGGCACCGTCATGGGCCTGCTCGCGCAGCGGTACGCCAAGTACCCCGTCGCGTACGAGGTCTGGAACGAGGCCAACCGCCCCGCGACGTTCGCCGGCAGCACGGCGACCTATGCCCAGATGACCTGCGCCAGCTACGCGGCCATCAAGGCGCAGGGCAGCAGCATCCCCGTCGTCATGGGCGCCACCTCGGGCACCGACGTCACCTGGCTGGGCTCCGTCCTCGCGGCCGGCTCGGCCAACTGCTTCGACGTGATCTCGACGCACCCCTACTCCCTCGGCAAGACGGCGTACGCCCTGCCCGCGAGCTTCCAGCCGACCAGCACCACCGCCAGCGTCCACAACCTGATGGTCAGCTACAAGGTCGGCAACAAGCCGGTCTGGTTCACCGAGTTCGGGTGGCCCGCGACGCTGGACTCCCTCGTTCCGTCCTACAGCGGCGAGGTCACGCTGACCGAGCAGGCTGACTACACGGAGCGCTTCCTGCGCTGGACCGCTGCCAACAACCCCTACGTCAAGGTCGCGATGATGTACACGGCACTCGACATCGCCGACAAGGCGGGCTCCTACGAGGCCTACATGGGGATGCTCGGGACCGACTTCACGCAGAAGCCCGTGTACGACCGGCTGGTCAGCCTCTACGCCAGCTGACCCGCTCGGATCGCCCGGCCCCGTAGTCCCCTGTACTGGGACTGCGGGGCCGAGGCGTTGCACGAGCCCGAAGCCGCTTTCCTTATGAGCACTTGACTTCCTAAGACTCTTAGGAGAACAGTGCTCGTGTGACCACCGAGACAGTCCCCGTCGACCGTCGCGCCCGCCGTCGCCTGGAGACGATCGAGGAGATCGTCGACGTCGCGATCGACGTCATGACCGAGCAGGGCGTAGGTGGCCTGTCGCTGGGTGAGGTCGCCCGCCGGATGGGCATGCGGACGCCGTCGCTGTACGTCTACTTCGACTCCAAGAACGCGGTCTACGACGCGGTGTTCGCCCGTGGGTGGCGCGCGGTCCACGAGGAGATCACGCCCTTCTACGCCGGGGTGCGGGACGCCGAGGACCTTCCGGCGTACTTCCTCCAGACGGGCAGGGCGTTCGTCGGCTGGATGCTCGCGCACCCCGCGCAGGCGCAGCTGATGTGCTGGCGGGTGGTGCCGGGCTACGAGCCATCAGCTGAGGCGTACAAGCCTGCCGTTGCGATGCTCGAGTCCGCACACGCGAGCTTCCAGGAGCTGCAGGAGCGAGGGCTGTTGCGGTCCGACTGCGACCCCGAGGTGCTGCTCCGGACCTGGACGGTCCTCACCAGCGGCGTCATGACGCAGCAGCTGGCGAACGCACCGCACCAGCCCTTCGACGAAGGC
>JAODNB010000330.1 GCA_025464795.1 Frankiales bacterium | reverse complement strand
CGCCGACGACGCACTACGACCTCGTCCGCGCAGGCATCGCGATCTACGGGCTGCCCCCCGTGGCGACCGCGGTGCCGCTGCGGCCGGTCATGTCCCTGGTGTCGGAGGTGGCGCTCACGAAGCGGGTGCCTGCAGGGTCCGGCGTCGGCTACCTGCACCAGTACGTGACGGCGTCGGAGACGACCCTCGCGCTGGTGCCACTCGGGTACGGCGACGGGATCCCGCGGGCGGCGACCAACGTCGCGGAGGTGCTCGTCGGTGGCGTACGCCGGCGGTTGGCGGGCACGGTGTCCATGGACCAGTTCGTGCTGGATGTCGGGAACGACCCTGTCGCTGCTGGCGACGAGGTGCTGCTGTTCGGGCCCGGCGATCGAGGCGAGCCGACCGCGCGCGAGTGGGCCGACGTGCTGGGCACCATCGACTACGAGATCGTGACGAGGCTGGGCGGGCGGGTCCCGCGGGAGTACGACGGAGGTGGCGCATGAGCAGACGCCGCAAGGCAGGGCTGGTCGGGGGAGTCGTCGGTGCCCTTGCTGTCGGAGCCGCAGCCGGTCTGGCCGCCGAGCGCTACGCCGTCGGTCGCTCCCGGCTGGCCCCGGATCCTGAGGCGGGGCTGGGTTTCTTCGACCTCCCCGCCGACCGCGTGCGCCGGGTCATCGCCGACGACGGTGTACCGCTGCACGTGGAGGAGGTCGGACCCGCGCAGGCGGACCTGACCGTCGTGTTCTGCCACGGCTACGTCCAGCAGAACGCCGTCTGGTTCTACCAGCGCCAGGCCCTCACGGCAGAGAGCCCCGGCAAGCTCGTCTTCTGGGACCAGCGGTCGCACGGCAAGAGCGGCCGCAGCAGCGCGAGGAACGCCACGATCGCGCAGCTGGGGCGCGACCTGCACGCCGTCATCGAGGCCTGCGCACCGACCGGGAAGGTCGTGCTCGTCGGCCACTCGATGGGCGGCATGACGGTCATGGCGCTCGCCGACGCGCACCCCGAGCTGTTCGGCAGCCGCGTCGTCGGCGTGGCTCTGATCGGCACCTCCACCGGAAAGCTCGCCTCGGTGACCTTCGGCCTCCCCGCAGCCTTCTCGTCGGTCAACCAGCGGGTGCTGCCCTGGTTGACGCGTGGCATGCGGGAGCGGCCCTCGGCCTTCGAGAAGGGCAGGAGGCTCGGGACGGACCTGGCCTTCCTCGGCACCCGTCGGATCGCCTTCGGCACCAACGACGTCAGCCCCTCGCACGTCGAGTTCGTCGAGCAGATGCTCGCCCAGGTGCCGGTGGACGTGATCGCCGAGTTCTACGACACGTTCATGGAGCACGACGTCCTCGACCGGGTGGGCGTCCTGGCCGATGTGGAGACGCTCGTCCTCGTGGGCAGCGCCGACAAGATCACGCCGGTGCAGCACAGCCGTGAGATCGCTGCCGCCATCCCGACTGCGCAGCTGGTCGTCGTCGAGGGCGCTGGGCACATGGTGCAGCTGGAGCGAGCGGCCCTGGTGAACCTGCAGCTGAGGGCGCTGCTGCGACGTGCGACCAAGGCGCACAGCCGCACCGCATGAGGACCCACAGGGACCCCGCATGACGCTCGCAGACCAGATGCGTGCTTGCACGCGGTGCCCCGAGCTCGCGGCCGTGCGCCGGCACGTGGTGGTGGGGTCCGGACCGGACCGCGCGCGTCTGGTCGTCGTGGGGGAGGCCCCTGGCGCGCAGGAGGACGACACAGGCCTGCCCTTCGTCGGCCGCAGCGGGCAGCTGCTCGACCAGCTGCTCGCCGAAGCCGGCCTGCCTCGTTCCGAGGTGGCCGTTCTCAACACCCTCAAGTGCCGTCCCCCGGCGAACCGGGTGCCGACCCGGGTCGAGACCGCGAACTGCAGGCCCTGGACCACGGCCCAGCTGGAGGTGCTCGCACCGGACGTGGTCGTCACCCTCGGCCTCTCGGCTGCGAGGTGGTTCCTCGGGAAGACCACCCTGACCGCGGTGCGCAGCCGCGTGCACGAGGTCGAGGGGTGGCGCGTCCTGCCGACGTTCCACCCAGCCGCCGCCCTCCGCGGCGGACCGCAGGGCGAGCCGATGAGGGTGCTGCGCGAGGACCTTCGCACCGCAGTCGAGCTGGTCGCATGAGGCTCGCGACGGTCGCCGAGACCAGGGCCTTCGGGAGGTCGCTCGCCGCGCAGCTCCAGGCCGGCGACCTGGTGATCCTCAGCGGTCCCCTCGGTGCGGGCAAGACGGCTCTGACGCAGGGGATCGGCGAGGGGCTCGGGGTCACGGGCCGGGTCACCAGCCCGACCTTCGTCATCGCCCGGGTTCATCGTGGACCGCTGCCGCTGGTGCACGTCGATGCGTACCGGTTGCGCGACTCGGGACGGCTCGACCTCGACGACCTCGGGATCGACGAGGAGCTCGACCGCGCTGTCGTGGTCGTCGAGTGGGGCGAGGGGGTCGTGGAGCAGCTGTCCGACAGCCACCTGGAGGTCCGCCTCGAGCGCCACGACGACGACACCCGCACCGCGACCGTGACGGGCGTCGGCCCCCGCTGGGCCTGATGGCCTGCACATCGGCGGGGTGCCAGGTTTGTGTGAACCGCTCTTTCGCAGATGATCGAGGTTCGGCAGACTCGGCGGGCTGTCCGCACACCCATGAGGAGCACCTGTGACCCTGACGATCGCCAACATCCTGGCCGACTCGGCGACGCGCTTTCCCGACAACGTCGCTGTCGTCCTCGGGGACCTCCGGCTGACCTATGCCCAGCTCTGGGCGCACACCAAGCAGTACGCCGCGGTGCTCCGGGACAGGGGTGTGGGTCCGGGGGACAAGGTCGCGCTCCTCATCCCGAACACGCCGC
>JAODNB010000327.1 GCA_025464795.1 Frankiales bacterium | reverse complement strand
TCGTGGCGAGTGAGGGAGCCCTTGGACGAGAAGTCCGGGATCGTGTCGTCGCTCGTGCCGTTGGTGCCGTGCGTGTCATCGGCACCCACCGCGATCACCCAGGGGTCGCGGGCGGGGTTGTCGAGGGACGGGCGGGTGTCGCCGGCGTTACCGGCCGAGACGACGACGGTGATGCCGGCACGCCAGGCGTTCTCGATCGCGTGCGTCAGCGGGTCGAGCTTCGGGTCCTGCGTGCCGTCGGTGCCGAACGAGAGGTTGAGCACCTTGATGTTCATGGCGTTGTCGTTGCGGTGCTGGACGACCCAGTCGACCGCGGCGATCAGCTGCGACACATCGACACTGCCGTCGTGAGCGCCGACCCGCAGGCTCAGCAGCTTTGCAGCGGGAGCGATCCCCTTGAAGCCGGTCGCGGTGCCGTCGTTGCCGGCGATGATCCCGGCCATGTGGGTGCCGTGGCCGTAGCTGTCGAGGTTGCCGGCCGGCCCTTGGCTGTCCAGGGACAAGTCGGGTCCGACGACGACGTTGCCGGACGTCAGCCCCTGCACGGGGACGACGCCCGTGTCGATGAGCGCGACGCCGACGCCTCTACCGTCGTAGCCCCTGGCCCACATGTCGTTCGCGTTCACCGCAGCAGCCACCTCGGGCATCCGCGCGACCGTCGGCGCGTACCCCCAGTCGGCACCGCCAAGCAGCCCGGTCGTGGTGTCGAGGGCCGTCGAGACGACGCCGACTGTGCCGCCCACGACGCCGGTGACAGTGCCGAGCAGGCCACCCAGAAGACTGGCCTGTGCAGGGGCAGCCGCGGAAACGGTGACCGCCCCGACAGCCAGCAGGGCTGCCGCAGCCCGGCGCCCTGTCCCACTCCAGCGTGTGCGGTCCGTCATCGTGTTCCCCCCGTCGACGCATCCCCCACAGCAGGAGACCTCTGGCGCCGTACTGACTCCATCGGCTCAAGGACCCCCCACATTTCGGGCATCCGGTGAAGATGGGTACAAGGGACTACACAGCGGCTGCCGCCCCTCAAACCCGTCTAGTTCCCGGGGCCCAGGACTGAGCCGAATGGCCGCGTCCCCGAGGGTCGTAGCCACATCCAGGGGGAATGCGGGGGCCGTGCTCGCTGACCCCCTCGCGTCCTTCAGCCAACCTTCAGCCAAGCTTCAGTGCGCCGTCGGACCCTCCTCGAGAACCCACCACCACTCGAGGAGGACCACATGTCCAGCACCACGAACCGCACGTCACGCAAGGGACCTCGACGCGCTGGCCTGGCCGTCGCGGTCGTGGCCGCGGCCGGAGTCGTCGGCATCGGAGCACCAGCCCACGCCTCGGTGTCCGCGCCGTACGGCGGACTGGGCAGCGCCAGCGTCCAGTGCAGCCAGATCGGTCACAACATCCGGGTCCAGGTCACCCAGCAGCAGCAGTCCGGCCGCCTCGGGCAAACGCTGTGGACCGACATCTCCATCTACTCCTACGCCGCGAACAGGACGTGGGTCGTCCGTTCCGGCTATCACGACCAGCTCGCGAGCTCGGGCCTCGGCTACACCTCGTACAACTCCCCGGTCCTCCCAGCAGGTCGGTACGCCGTGAAGGTCACGTACTGGTGGTACACAACGGCGGGCTGGATCTCCGGAAGCGAATGGCAAGCGCTCTACCGCCAGCAGACGCCCTACTACGTCTACGGCGGCGGCTTCGACTCCTACAGCTGCTACGCCTGACGGGACTGCATCCGCGGGGGCCCGGTGCATGGACCTGGCGAAGCCTTGATCGAACCGACTCGCCGGGCCTGGGGACTCGTGGAGCCCCGCCCGGCTGCCCTGACCTTCACGATCACGGCAAGGCGGTCGCCGTGAGGAGCTGCAGGTGCACGAGGGCACGGCTGTCCTGGTCTTCGCGCAGGTTGATGCCGAGGAGCTCCTCGGCCCGGTTCAACCGGTACCGCAACGTGTTGACGTGCACACCCACCACGTCGGCTGCCCGCTTGGAGTCGCCGAAGCTGTTCAGCCAGGCCAGCAGACTGGCGGCCAGGGCGCCGTGCTTCTGCCGGTCGTACTCCAGCAGCTCGTCCAGCGGGTCCCTGCCCAGCTCCCCTGCTGCAGGCAGGGCACCGGCGAGGGAGGTCAGGGCAAGTCGCGCTCGCAGGTCCGACAACGGGCGACACCCGCCCTGAGCCACAGCCGTGATGCCGAGATCGGCCTGAGTACGCGCACGTGGCAGCTCCGCACTGGACCCGCCCTCGGACAGCGCCACCGTCACCCGTTGACCGAGCCGCTGCTGCAGCTCGCGGTGCACCCGCGCGATGGACCGCTCCGCGTCGCGCTCGCCGAGATCCGCTTGCCCCCCGAGCACCGCATAGGCGCGTTCGTCAGCCTCGACTCCCGAGAGGACCACCTGCCTGGCGCCCAGGGGCAGGGCGGCGAGGATCACGTCCGCGGAGGCGACGGCGTCGAGCCGCGCCACCCAGAAGCGCTCACAACCGGCGAGCTCTCGCGGCAGGGCGCCGCCAGCGAGACAGCTCGCCTCGGGCTCCCGCGCCGTCAGCGCCGTGAGCTGCAGCAGCCGTTCGACGGGCTCCTGCAGCCTGGTGAGGGCCACCGCCCGGTCGGTGACGAGCACGAGAGCTCCGACAGGCAGTGGGAGCACGACGACCGTGTGGTCCTGCAGGGATGCCTCGATGAGGGGATAGCCCAGCAGCAGACCTGTCGCTCTTCGCTGACGGACGTGAGCGTGGAGGTGCTGCGTCGTCCCTTGTACGACCACGTGGACGAGGAGGGGACTCACGTCCGGGTTCACGAGGTGGTGGGCGAGAAGGCGACCGTGGGTGTCCTCCAGGAAGGAGGCGATCCCCGCCAGCCCGGCCAGGCGGCGCATGCAGTCCGCCAGCTGGGTGAGCACGGCAGTGTCGGGGCGCTCCCCTGCTCCTGCAGCCGGCGCGGAGTCGATCACGCCGATCCCGCCGCCAGACCGGTCAGGAAGGCCAGGCACTGCGCGACGTCCGCGGCCGGCCCGGGCCCGTCGGGCGGGCCCGGCAGGACGGTGTCCTGCTCGAGCACGTACCAGCCTTCGTACCCGGCTGCTTCGAGCGAACCGACGATCGCTGCCACGTCTACGTCGCCCTGCCCGAGGGGCCGGTACAGGCCCTGGGCGACCGCTGCCGAGTAGCCGATCTCCCCCGACTGCACGCGCTTCGCCCAGGCGAGGTCGACGTCCTTGAGGTGCATGTGCCGGATGCGGTCGGCCGCGTCACGTGCGAGGGCCACCGGGTCAGCGCCGCCGATGAGGGCGTGCCCGGTGTCCAGGCACAGCGCGACATCGGATGTCGTGAGCACGCGGTCGATCTCCTCGGCGGACTCGACGACGGTCCCCACGTGCGGGTGCAGGCAGGCCGTGATGCCGCGGTCGCGAGCTCTGGCGGTGAGCGCGTCGAGGGAGACGGCGACGCGGCGCCAGGCGTCCGCATCTAGGTCGGGTCGGGCGTCGTAGCCCTCTCCCCCAGTGGCCGCCGCAAGGACCACGACGGTGGCGCCTGCTGCGACGAGCCCGTCGAGGGCGGTGTCGAGGACGACGGTCGGATCGACGTTGGCGTCGTGCAGGACCAAGGGTACGAACTCGCCGACGGCGCCGAGACCGTACGAGGCCAGGAGCTCGGCCCTGGCCTCCGGCTGAGAGGGCAGGAACCCTACGGGTCCGAACTCGGTCGCTCGCAGGCCGAGATCCCGCATCTGGCGCAGGACCAGGTCCGGCTCGAGCTGATAGCCCCACCCGGCGACCTCGCAGACTCCCCAGGAGATGGGCGCCCCTGCGACGCGATCCCTCATCGCGCAGCCCCCACCAGCTGGACGATCTCGGACACCTGGACGGGACGGCCCTCACGCCGGGAGAGCTCGCACGCCTCGGTGACGAAGGCCGCTTCGAGGGCATCCGCGACGGTGCACGGGCTCGCAGCCTCACCGGCGGCGACGGTCACGAACGCGACCATCTCAGCCACGTACGCCGGCGCGAAGCGATCCATGAAGACCGACCAGGGCACTCCTGCCGGACGGGCCACGCCTGGCTCGACAGATCGCAGCGGAAGCCGGTCGTCGAGCCCGACGCTGATGCTGTCCTTGGACCCGAGCAGCTCAAGTCGCACGTCGTATCCAGCAGCGTTGTAACGGGTACCCGTGAGCAGGGCGAAAGCGTCGTTCTCGAGGGTGAGCAAGGCGGCCGCGGCGTCCACGTCACCGGCTCTCCGGAAGGCATCGCTGCCGTGGTTGGCGCCTCGGGCGTAGACCTCACGGACCTCGAGCCCGGTCACCCAGCGGAGGGCATCGATGTCGTGCACCAGGCAGTCACGGAACAGGCCGCCGGACGTGGGGATGTAGTCGTCAGGCGGCGGAGACGCATCGCACGTGCCTGCTCGGATCGTGTGGATCCAACCGAGCTCCTCGTTGGCGACGGCAGCACGGGCCGCGACGAACCCCGCGTCGAAGCGGCGCTGGAAGCCGATGTGGACCTCGACGCCCGAGCTTCGGACGAGGTCCAGCAGCCTCAGCGTCTCCTCGATCGTGGCCGCGACCGGCTTCTCGCAGAAGACCGGGAGGCCAGCCTCCACGGCAGCCGTCACGAGCCCGGCGTGTGCCGCGGTGGCCGCGGTCACCACCAGCGCGTCGACGCGCCCGGAGAACAGGCTGGTGATCTGCTCGACGTGCTCAGCGCCCAGGTCACGGGCCAGACCTGCCGCGCGCTCGACCGCGACGTCAGCGATGAGCAGCTGCTCGACGGACTCGTGCCGCGCGAGCGTCGCGGCGTGCACAGCTCCGATGCGACCAGCGCCGACGATCCCTACCCGCATAGCCGCTCCCTGTTGTACTTATGTTCTGACAAACTAACAGAACATAGTGTGAACATGTCGGCTAGTCTTCGCCCATGACAGTTCCTGACGTGAGAGTGGACCGGAGCAACCCGATCCCCCTCTACTACCAGGTGGCGCAGCAGCTCGAGAGCGCCATCGAGTCGGGCGAGCTGGCCGTGGGCGAGCGGCTGGAGAACGAGATCGCACTGGCAGATCGCTACGGCTTGTCGCGTCCGACGATGAGATCTGCGATCGGCCACCTCGTCGACAAGGGGCTCCTGGTTCGCCAGCGCGGCGTGGGCACCCAGGTCATCCGACGCTCGGTCGAGCGTCCGGTGCGACTCACCAGTCTGTTCGAGGACCTCGTCTCGGCCGAGCAGCTGCCCAGCACCCGTGTCCTGCTGCTCGAACGGTTGCCCGCCGACGACGGCGTCGCCAACCAGCTCGGGATCAGCGTCGGCACCGAGGTGGTCCACCTCGAGCGGCTGCGCTTCGCTCGGGAGGAACCGCTGGCGGTGCTGCGCAACTGGCTGCCCGTCGCGGTCGCCGGCGACTTCTCCAGCACAGACCTGGAGGAGCACGGGCTCTACACCCTGCTCGGTCGCACGGGGACGCGCATCGAAGAGGCCAAGCAGCGGATAGGTGCCACGGCCGCCGAGGCCAAGGAGGCGCGGCTGCTCGGGGTCCGCAAGGGAGCGCCACTGCTCACGATGGAGCGGCTGTCCTACAACGCGAAGGGACGAGCCGTTGAGCTGGGCAACCACGCCTACGACTCCTCTCGGTACTCGTTCACCATCACGCTTCAGAGCCCCTGAGCCAGCGGAGCTGCGTCGCCTTGCCCTGGTCGTAGGCCTGACGTCCGAACAGGCCCACAGGTACCCCGACCTCCCACCACGCACCGGACTCCGTCCAGGCGAAAGGGTCTGTCCGGCACACGACGACGGCTGGACGGCGCAGCTGCACCGCTGCCTTCCGGGCCCGGACGTAAGCAGCACGCAGCTCCTCCACGGCGGAGCCCTCGGGCACGTCCTCGACGTGGCA
>JAODNB010000317.1 GCA_025464795.1 Frankiales bacterium | reverse complement strand
ACCGCAGCCGCTCATGACAGCAGCGCCGAGGCCCGTGACGCGCGCGCCGAGGCGCGCGACGAGCGTGCAGCCGTTCGTGAGCAGTCGCAGGCCAATCCCGACGCCAGCGCCGCGTCCGACAGGGCGGGAGCCAAGCACGACCGTCAGAGCAGCGCGAGCAACCGCCGCCAATCGGCGGGCGACCGGGAGGCCGCGTCGGATGATCGCGCCCATGCGGCCCAAGAGCGAGCGGAGCTCCTGCTTGACGGGCTGACGGGTGTCCATCGGCGTCAGCCGGGGCTGCTGGAGCTCGAGCGCGAGGTCGCGAGGGCACACCGGATCGGCACATCGTTCGTGTTGGCCTTCATCGACATCGACGGTCTCAAGGCCCTGAACGACACGGAGGGCCATGCGGAAGGGGACGCGCTGCTCGTCCAGGTCGTTGCCACTGTTCGCGGGGTGGTCCGGGAGTACGACCTGGTCGTTCGGTACGGAGGGGACGAGTTCGTGTGCGGGCTGTCGGACCTCGATCTGGCGAGTGCGCACCGAAGGTTCCAGATCGCCAATGCCAGTCTCGCTGTCACCCGTGAAGCGCAGGTCAGCGTGGGCCTTGCAGAGCTTGCGGCAGGGGAGACGCTTGAGGCGTTGATCGCCCGCGCGGACCGCTACATGTACGCCGGACGAGAGGCTCGCCGGTCGGCTGGGTAGGCCCCCCTCAGCCCTGCGACGTCAGCTCGGCTGTCACGATCCTGGGTCCTTGGGCCCTGCAGGAAGGGACGTTCCGCCCTGCCTCGCACACATGGCAAGTGGTGCCATCTTCACAGGTGGTCTTCCGGGTCACCCCGACAAAGGGACATCCCATGCATCGCAAGACCTTTGACACTCTGGCCTCATCCATGGCCCTGGTCGTGGCAGCCGTGCTGCTGGCCGCTTCTGGGCTGCTGCTCTGGGCTCACTCGTTCGTCTCCGACAACGTGCGCGAGCAGCTCTCCTCCCAGAAGATCTTCTTCCCGGCCGCAGGGTCGGACGGCCTGCAGGACCCGCTCATCAAGCCCTACCTGACGAAGTACGCGGGTCAGCAGCTCGTGAACGGTGACCAGGCCAAGGCGTACGCGGACCACTACATCGCTGTGCACCTGGCGGAAGCCAGCGGCGGAAAGACGTACGCCGAGCTCTCCGCGGCAGCGCAGGCATCTCCGGACGACACGGTGCTGGCCGGCAAGGTCGCGACCGCCTTCAAGGGTGACACCCTGCGTGGCCTGCTTCTCAACGCCTATGCCTTCGGGACCATGGCCAAGGTCGCCTTCGTCGCCTTCTGGATCGCCCTCGGCAGCGGCCTGCTCCTTCTCGTCCTCTCGGGGCTGGGACTGCGGCACGCCCGGCACACCGGTTACGACGTCGCGCTGCACGTCCCCGGCTGGCACCCGGAGAACCAGCCCACCGGCTGACCATCCAGCTGCGCACGAGGCCCCGCCGGAGCTTCCGGCGGGGCTTCGTGCTGCTCTCGGCCGGCCACCCGGACGGCCTCAGCGCCGTCGACCCCGCCTGAGCCCGAGCTAGGACGATCGCGCGCTCCGGGCGGGACCTTCGCCTCTACAGGCGGTGGGTACGGCCGACCAGGCTCGGGGAATGACACAGCGACCTGCCGCCCGGTGCCTCGACCTGGTGAAGACCTTCGGCTCCGGGGACACCACCGTCCAAGCGCTGGCGGGTGTCACGGTGGAGTTCGAAGCCGGTGCCTTCACGGCGATCATGGGTCCGTCCGGATCCGGCAAGTCGACGCTGATGAACGTGATGGCCGGCCTGGACAGCGCCACAGGCGGTGAGACGTGGATAGACGACACGCCCTTGTCAGCGATGAAAGACAAGGGCCTGACCGCGCTGCGACGCGACAAGATCGGCTTCATCTTCCAGCAGTTCAACCTGCTCCCGACCCTGAACGCCCGGGAGAACATCACCCTCCCGATGGACATCGCCGGCCGCAAGCCTGATCCGGTGTGGCTCGCGCAGGTGGTCGCCGCCGTGGGGCTGGGCGACCGGCTCACGCACCGCCCGGACCAGCTCTCAGGGGGCCAGCAGCAGCGCGTCGCCGTCGCCCGGGCCCTGTTGGCCAAGCCGGCGATCGTCTTCGCCGATGAGCCCACCGGCAACATCGACTCCCGCGCCGGCGCCGAGGTCCTGGGACTGCTCCGTCGGTGCGTCCGTGAGCTCCACCAGACCGTGGTGATGGTGACCCACGACCCGGTCGCTGCTTCGTACGCCGACCGCGTCATCTTCCTGGCGGACGGGCGGCTCGTCGCCGAGATCTCGAGCCCCACCGCCGACTCCGTACTGGACGAGATCAAGCTGCTCGAGGGTGTCCCGGCATGATCCATGTGATCTTCCGAAGCCTGCTCGCCCGCAAGCTGCGGCTGCTGATGTCCACCTCAGCGATCGTGCTCGGAGTGGCGTTCGTCGCCGGCTCCCTGACCCTGACCGACACGCTCGGCCGCGTCTTCGACAACCTGTTCGTGGACCTCAACGCGCAGACCGACCTCGAGGTCCGGGGGCGGGTCGCCATCGACGGTGCCACGGGTCCGACCGTGCTCCGTCAGCCGGTGCCGTCGCACCTTCTCGCGACCGTCGCCGCGATCCCTGGCGTGCGTGCCGTGACCGGCGACGTGAGTGGCTACGCGCAGATCATCCGCAAGGACGGCACCGCCTACAAGACCGGCGGCGCGCCAGCGGGCGGCGTCAACTTCGACGCCAACCCTGCGACCTCCGCGGTCACCATCCGCAAGGGCAGAGCGCCCGCCGGTCCGCGCGAGGTGGCCGTCGACGTGGCGACCGCCCGCAAGGCGGGGTTCCAGGTCGGTGACCGCATCACCGTCCTGCTGGCCTCCGGGCGCCTGGAGCCGATCATGACCGGCACGTTCGGCCTGGGTAAGAACGACAGCCTCGGTGGCGCCAGCATCGTGGCGTTCGAGCAGGTCACAGCAGAGCGCCTGCTCGGACGTCCAGGCGAGTACGACGACCTCCGCATCGCCGCGGCGGAGGGGACGTCGGTCACCGGCCTTCACCATCGGTTGGCGCAGGTCCTTCCCCGCACTGTCGAGATCACCACCGGTACCGAGCTCGCCGCCGAGACCTCGAGCGCCGTCAAGACCGGTCTCGGCTTCTTCAACACCCTGCTGCTCGCGTTCGCCGGCGTCGCGCTGTTCGTCGGGGCGTTCCTGATCTTCAACACCTTCAGCATCCTGGTCGCGCAGCGCCAGCGGGAGCTCGCGGTCCTGCGCGCGCTGGGCGCGAGCCGTGCGCAGGTCACGAGCAGTGTCCTGGCGGAGGCCCTCGTCGTCGGCCTCCTCGCCTCCGGCATCGGTATTGGTCTCGGGCTGCTCGTCGCACTCGGACTGCGCGCCTTGGTGGGTACGTTCGGCGCCACCCTGCCCCCGGGGCCGCTGGTCGTCGCCTCCCGCACCGTCCTGCTGAGCCTAATCGTCGGGGTGGGGATCACGGCCATCGCGGCGCTGCTCCCGGCGCGCAAGGCATCGACCGTGCGGCCCATAGCCGCCATGCGCGCGGCGGTGCAACCTGTCGTCGGCCTGCGTCGCGGGACCCTGGTCGGCGCGCCGCTGCTGATCGCGGGGGTCGTCCTTCTCGTCCTCGGGCTGCGTGGCCAGTTCACCCTGCTCGCAGTCGGGTGCTTCGTAACCTTCCTGGCGGTTGCGGTGCTGTCACCGGTGATCAGCACCCCCGTCGCCCGCCTCCTCGGCGCGCCTCTGACCCACCTCATCCCCGGGCGGATGGTCCGGCTCAACGCGATGCGCTACCC
>JAODNB010000302.1 GCA_025464795.1 Frankiales bacterium | reverse complement strand
ACCGCAGCGATCGCGCCCGCCCCGTCCAGGACCTCCTCGGCGTCGACCCCCGCGAGGGGGCAGCCGATGATGACGCGGGGGCTGTCGCCGCAGGCCTCGGTGGAGTGCAGGCCCACCTCTTCCAGGCGCCGCCAGATCTCCGGCACGTCCTCGATGCGGATCCAGTGCAGCTGCACGTTCTGCCGGTCGGTGATGTCAGCGACATCACGGCCGAACTCGGTCGCGATGGCGCCGATCACCCGGAGCTGCTCCGACGTGAGCTGGCCACCGTCGATGCGGATGCGGAGCATGAAGAAGGGTGCCTCGAGCTCCTCGGGCTCCAGGATCGCGGTCTTGCCGCCAGGGATGCCGTCGGCGCGCTGCGTGTAGAGCCCGTACCAGCGCAGCCGGCCACGCAGGTCCGCTCCGTCGATGGAGCTGAACCCCTGCTTGCTGTAGATGTCGAGCACCCGCTGCTTGACGGTCAGCGGGTTGCTGTCCTTCTTGACCTGCTCGTTCGGGTTGAGGGGCTCTCGGTATCCGAGGGCCCACTGACCCTGTCCGCGTTGGGCGGGCACAGTGTCTCCAGATGCTTGTACGGCGAAGGGTCAAGGGTTGCACAACGGGGTACGTGCAGCGCGTCCGGTGTGTCATGTGACCTGCGTCTCCCAGCGATCGGGTAGGGATTGACGACGTCGCTGTGCAACACTGGGCTCATGATCGTCCCCACTCTGGTTGCGCGGTTGCATGTCGACCTGCAGCGCGTCTCCAGCGCGATCTGTCGAGCCTGAAGGCTCCGAGGGCTGTCCTCAGCCCCCGCCGCGCGTAGCGGCTCCCAAGACGACCTTCCTGAGACGCCGCTGACGTGCGTCCATGACCTCTTGAAAGGCTAGTAATCCTGTGGGGAACTTCAAGAACGCTGTCCGGCTTGCTGCTGTTGGTGCCCTGGCGCTGACGGCAGCGTGCGGGGGAAGCAGCAGCACCAAGGCGGCGAGCACGACCAGCGCCGCGTCCTCGCTCCGGCTCGGCTACTTCGCCAACGTGACCCACGCAGGTCCCGTGTACGGCGTGGCGAGCGGGATCTACAAGGACAAGCTCGGCAGCACCAAGCTCGAGACCCAGGTCTTCAACGCCGGCCCGGCCGCGGTGGAGGCCCTCCTCGGCGGCGCCATCGACGCCGCGTACCTGGGCCCCGGTCCGGCGGTGAACGCCTTCATCAAGACCCAGGGCGATGTCGTCCTGGTCGCCGGCGCGACCTCCGGCGGAGCCTCCTTGGTCGTGAAGCCCGGCATCACGGACCTCAAGGGCAAGAAGATCGCCGACCCGCAGACAGGCGGCACGCAGGACATCGCGCTGCGCAGCTACCTGGCCGGCAAGGGCTTCAAGGAGGACGCCCAGGGCGCCGGTGACGTCACGATCATCGCCCAGGAGAACTCGCAGACCCTCGACCTGTTCAAGGACGGGAAGATCGACGGTGCCTGGGTCCCCGAGCCGTGGGCCTCGCGCCTCGTGCTCGAGGGCGGCGGCACCGTTCTGCAGGACGAGAAGGGGCTGTGGCCCGACGGGAAGTTCATCACCACCAACCTGCTCGTCAAGAAGGACTTCCTGAAGGCGCACCCGCAGACCATCAAGGCGCTGATCGAGGCCCAGGTGGAGTCGGACAAGCAGATCGTCGCGGACCCGACCAAGGCCCAGACGGTCGTGAACGCCGCTCTCAAGCAGCTCACGGGCAAGTCCCTCAAGCCGGCCGTGATCGCGCGGGCCTTCGCCCAGATCACGGTCACCGAGGACCCCCTTGCCTCGACCCTGAAGGTCGCTGCGGACCACGCCTTCGCGACCGGACTGGTCAAGAAGGGCGACCTCAAGGGCATCTACGACCTCACGATCCTCGACCAGGTCCTCGGCAAGACGGTCGACGACGCCGGACTCGGAAAGGACTGACAGGATGAGCGTTCTCCAGGGGCTACGAGGGGTTGACCAGGTGCAGGTGGTGGAGTCGGGCCCGGCAGTCGCCGTGCGCGGGCTCACCAAGCGCTTCGGGTCTGCCCCCAACGTCCTGGAGGACGTCTCGCTGGAGGTTGCCGAGGGTGAGTTCCTGTGCATCCTCGGCGCCTCGGGCTGTGGCAAGTCCACGCTGCTCGGTCTCGTCGCAGACCTCGACCAGCCCACCGCGGGCACGGTCGAGGTCCGCGGCGGGAAGCCCTCGCTGATGTTCCAGGAGCCCGCGCTGTTCCCCTGGCTTACCGCGCGGGAGAACGTCGAGCTCGCGCTCCGCCTCAAGAAGGTGGGCAAGGCCGAGCGCCGCGACCGCGCTTCGGAGCTGCTCGAGCTGGTGCGCCTCAAGGACGCCGGCGCGAAGCGGGTCCACGAGCTGTCGGGAGGCATGCGCCAGCGCGTCGCGATGGCTCGCGCTCTTGCCCAGGACAGCCACGTCCTGCTGATGGACGAGCCCTTCGCGGCGCTGGACGCGATCACCCGCGACGTGCTCCACGAGGAGCTCGTGCGCATCCGCGAGTCCCAGAAGCTGACGGTCCTGTTCGTCACGCACAACGTGCGCGAGGCGGTCCGTCTCGGTGACCGCGTGGTGCTGCTGTCCAGCCGCCCCGGCCGGGTCGTCAAGGAGTACGCCGTCGAGATCGGCCAACCACGGCGCATCGAGTCCCCAGAGGTGGCGAACCTCTCGGTCGCCATCACCGACGACCTGCGCACCGAGATCCGTCGGCACGGCGGTCACTCGTGACAGTGTCGGACGACCTCGCGTCGCTCGAAGCCGGCCTCGACGCGCTCGAGACCCACAAGCTCCAGAAGACCTCGCGGATCGCGCAGACCTGGTCGGCGATCTGGCCTCCTCTGCTGTTCGTGGTCCTGCTCGTCGTGGTCTGGCAGCTGCTCTACAACACCCACCACTGGAAGCCTTACAAGTTCCCCTCCCCAGGCTCGGTCGTGGACCGGTTTCAGGAGGAGTGGGACTCAGGCGACCTGCAGGAGGCGGTGTGGAACAGCGTCCGCCGCGGCGGGCTCGGCTTCCTCGCGTCCCTCGCGATCGGCACCCCCCTGGGGCTGCTCGTCGGTCGCGTGAAGATGGTGCGGCGCGCAGTCGGTCCGATCCTGTCCGGGCTGCAGTCGCTGCCGTCGGTGGCATGGGTCCCGGCCGCCATCCTGTGGTTCGGCATCGGCGACGCGACGATCTACTTCGTCGTGCTCTTCGGGGCGGTTCCGTCGATCGCGAACGGCATGGTCTCCGGCCTCGACCAGGTGCCGCCGCTGTTCCTGCGCGTCGGTCGGGTCCTCGGGGCGCGGGGCTTCGCGTCCGCGCGTCACGTGCTCCTGCCCGCAGCCCTGCCCGGCTACGTCGGCGGTCTGCGTCAGGGCTGGGCCTTCTCCTGGCGCTCCCTGATGGCCGCGGAGCTGATCGCCCGCTCCCCGGAGCTCGGCCTCGGCATCGGTCAGCTGCTCGACCTGAGCCGACAGAACACCGACGTACCCGGTGTCATCGCCGCGATCTTCACCATCCTGGTCATCGGCATCGCGATCGAGCTCTGCCTGTTCGCCCCCATCGAGCGACGGGTGCTGCGCCGACGCGGCCTGCTCTCTGCCACTGTCTGAGGGTGACGCCCCTTCACCTGGACCTGCGCGACAAGCGCGTACTCGTCGTGGGTGCGGGT
>JAODNB010000295.1 GCA_025464795.1 Frankiales bacterium | reverse complement strand
GTCCCCGACCCGAGCCCCGCCTTCAGCTACTTCCGCGACTGGATCCCGTACTCGGGCAAGGGCGCGACGAAGCAGTACGCCGACTCGCCGGTCTTCCCGCTCCCTGGCAAGAAGGCCTTCGCGCTGTCAGGGACGTCCTTGGTGGCGGGGACTGGCGCCGCCGGGTCGGCCGTTCTGATCAACCCGCTGGGTGGGGTGCCCAGCGCCTACTCCGAGACCTCGAACTTCACGGGGCCCGACAGCTCGCCGAACGCACCTCTGCCGCCCACGGAGCTCCCCACGCAGCACGCGGACTTCACGACCGCGCCGTTCCCGACCGCGGTCGACTCGGTCGGGATCCCCTCGCTGCGGGTCACGCTGTCCCACGTCGCGCCGACCGACCTGGTGCTGTTCGGCAAGGTCTACGACGTCGCGCCCGACGGCACGGCCACCCTGATCCACCGGCTGATCGCGCCGTCCCGCATCCCCTCGGCGGCGCTCGCCCAGCCGGTCGACCTGAAGCTGCTCGGCTTCGCGCACCGCTTCGCGAAGGGCCACAGCGCGCGACTGACGCTGGCGACGACCGACCTGACGTCCTACAACAACAAGGTCGCAGACGTGATCACCGTGACGACGGGGCCCGGGTCGGCCTTCGTGCTGCCCTACGCAGCCGTCGCCGCCGTGCCCGCCGCCCCGCCCGTGGTTCGACCCCGTCCCGCCGTCTCGCCGCCACCGGTCTCCCTGCCCAGCACAGGACTGCCCCTCGAGCTGCCGCTCCTCGGGCTCGCCCTGCTCGGCGTCGTGGTCGTGACGCGCCGCCGGGTGTGACCTTCGGCATACGCCCACCGGCACACCCGCTGACCGGGCAGCCTCGTTGTCAGATACACCACCGCAACGCACCCCAGCCCCCGGAGCAACCGTGATCCGCCTCACCGCCGTGCCTCTCGCCCTGCTCGCCGCGCTCCCCGTCCTCGCCGCGGTACCCACCGCCGAGGCGGCCGCGCCGGCCTACACGATGAAGGCGCTGAAGCTGACCGTCACGGTCGCGAGCGAGTCGGCCCTCAGCTCGGCGAGGCAGACCTGCATCATCGACGCCGACCTGTTCACCCCGGCCGGAACGTCGAAGGCGCACCCCGCTCCCGCGATCCTCGCGACCAACGGCTTCGGCGGCAGCAAGGCCGACCAGGACGGCCTCGGCGCCGCGTACGCCAAGAAGGGCTACGTCGTCCTGTCGTACTCCGGTCTCGGCTTCGGCTCGACGCCGACGTCGCCCGGCAGCGGCTCCGGCTGCAAGATCACCCTCGATGACCGCGAGCACGACGGCGCTGCGGGCTCGCAGCTGATCGACTTCCTCGGCGGCATCAAGAAGGCCGACGACGGCACCTCGATCGACTACGTGAAGCGGGACGCCGTTGCGCACGACGGCAAGGCCCACCCGGGTGACGTCCGCGTCGGTATGGTCGGCGGCTCCTACGGCGGCGAGATCCAGTTCGCCGTCGCCGGCGTCGACCCGCGCCTGGACACCATCATCCCGCTCATCACGTGGAACGACCTGTCGTACTCGCTCGCCCCGAACAACACCTCGCTCGGCGCGAACAACTCGGTCACGTACACGACGCCCGGCACCGAGAAGATCGACTGGGTCACGCTGTTCTCGACCCTCGGGTTCGCCGACGGTCTCCAGGGCGTCGTCGCCAACACCGACCCGACCCGTGCGGTGGGCTGCCCGAACTTCGCGGACGAGGCCTGCGTCGCGATGGCCTCGCTCGCCACCCTCGGCTACCCGACCGACGACGTGCTCGCCTTCGCCCGCAACGCCTCGGTGCACTCCTACCTCGACAAGATCACGATCCCGACCCTGCTCGGTCAGGGCCAGGCCGACACCCTGTTCAACCTGCACGAGGCGACCGCGACCTACACCGCGCTGAAGGCCCGCAAGGTGCCGGTGAAGATGATCTGGCAGCAGTGGGGCCACAGCCATGGCGCCCTGCCCGGGGAGTTCGACCTCACGAAGCCGGACAGCAACTACGAGGGCCGCGTCATCACCCAGTGGTTCGACCACTACCTCATGGACAAGGGTCCCGCCCCGGCGCTCGACTTCACCTACTACCAGCCGTGGAAGGACAAGGGCGACGCGGCGAAGGCCTTCACCTCGGCGCCCGCCTACCCGCTGGGTGGCACCACCACCCTGTACGGGTCCGGCACCGCGCTGACTCCCGTGCGCAGCGCGATCGTGGCCGCGACCTCGACCATCGCCGCCCCGGCAGGCGGTGTGCCGCTGAGCTACACCGAGACCTCCGCCCTCGACCAGTCACAGCCCGTCCGGGACCTCCCGGGGGCGACGACGACCCTGTCAACGGGCCCGCTGGCGAAGGACCTTCCGGTCATCGGGATCCCGACCGCGACCCTGCAGCTGTCGTCCCCGACCGCCTCCGTCTCCCAGGCGGCCGGCCCGGCAGGCCAGCTGGTCGCGTTCGTGAAGCTCTACGACGTCGCGCCGGACGGGACCATCGTGCTCGCCAACCGCGTCATCAGCCCGATCCGGGTGGCCGACATCAGCAAGCCGGTCGAGGTGACCCTGCCCGGCACGGTGCACCTGTTCCCAAAGGGGCACTCACTGAAGCTCGTCGTGTCGCTGACGGACGCCGCCTACAAGGGGAACAACCTGGCGCAGTCGCTGACGCTGTCGACCTCGAAGGCGGCCCCGACGACCTTGACGCTCCCGGGACCGGTCGCCGCCGCTGGGGCAGCGAAGCCTGCTGCGGTCCCCACGCCGAGCGCTCCCGGTGTCGTCACCTCGCCGGGCACCTCGCTCCCCGTGACCGGCTCGTCCACGACGCTGCCCCTGCTGGGCCTTGCCGCCCTGGCCCTCGTCGCCGTCCGCCGGCGTCGCTCCGCCTGACGGTCAGTCCTCGAGGAAGCGTGCGGCGTCCTCGGGGGTGCGAACCACCTCGGCGTCCTCCTGCACCGCGGTCGCCTCCAGCTGCGCCTGCGTGATGTCGGCGCCGACGAGCACGACCTCGACGCCCGCGTCGCGCAGGACTCGCGCTGCCTCGAGCGAGCTGGTCACGACGCGCATGGGTCCTCCTCCTGACGGGCCGTGGGAGAGTACGCGGCCGTGACCACCGACTGGCGGGAGCCCCTGCTCCACGGCGCCTCGCTGCTCGACGTCCGGCTGGCTCGACGAGACCCGGGGAAGTGGCCCGGCTACGAGCCGGCGCCCTCGGTCCGCGCGTACCGGCTGCGTGGGACCCCTGACAGCCCCGGCCCCGTCGCGGTGCTCTGGGACTTCAACGTCCAGGGCGGCAGCTTCGGTGAGGACGACGCCACGACCTTCGTGGCCGCCGCGCGCCACGCCGCGAAGGAGCGCGTCCCGCTCGTCACCCTCGTCCGCTCCGGTGGCACCCGGCTGCAGGAGGGGATGGCAGCGCTCGTCGGGATCCCCCGGGCTCGGATGGCACTGCTCCAGCTCGCACAGGCCGGGCTGCCCCACCTGTCGGTCGCCGACGCACCGACCACAGGTGGCGTCTGGATAGCCATCGCCGCGGCTGCCGACGTGCGGGTGGCGATCGAGGGCGCGACGGTCGGGTTCGCCGGCCCGCGCGTCGTCGAGGCCATGACCGGGTCCCTTCCGGAGGGCAGCCACACCGCCGAGACCGCGTACGCCGCGGGCCTCGTCGACGCCCTGATCACCCGCGCCGACATCGTCGACTGGCTCGCGATGGCGCTCCGGATGTGGACCCCCTCGCCCGTGGTGCGCGCGGTGCCGCCGCCGTCGCTCCCGAGCGACGCCACCGGTTGGGATCAGGTCCTGCGCTCCCGATCCCGCACGGTCGGCGGACGCGCGATCCTCGAGCGACTGCTCACGGACCGGTTCCCCCTCCAGGCCAGGTACGGCGACCGCACCGTGGCCGCGATGCTCGGCCGGCTCGACGGGCGGCCGGTGGTCGGGGTGGCGCTCGCGGCCGAGGTCGCGGGTCGGCCGACCCCCGACGGGTACCGGCTCGCAGCCCGGGCGTACCGCCTTGCCAGCTCTTTGGCCCTCCCGGTGGTGTCGCTCGTGGACACCCCAGGGGCCGATCCCGGCTCGCGCAGCGAGAACGACGGCATCGCCACGGCCATGGGGGAGGCGCTCGACGCGCTGCTGCTGTGCGCCAGCCCGACCCTGGCCCTCGTCCACGGCGAGGGCGGATCGGGAGGGGCGCTTGCCGCTGCCACCGCGGACCGGGTGCTGGTCACCGACGAGTCCTACTTCGCCGCGATCGGTCCCGAGGGAGCCACGGCCGCCCTGCGCCGGCCCAAGCAGGAGTGCGCGGACCGCATGGGCATCACCCCGGCCGACCTGCTCGCTCTCGGGTTCGCGGACGCGCTCGCGACCCCCGACGACGTGAGCGCCCACCTGTCGGAGCTGGTCGCCCAGCCCGCCGACTCCCGGCGCGAAGTGCGCCTTTTGCGGTGGTCTGCGGCGCTTCCCGGAAGCCTGTGAGACCGCGGCGGTGTGTGTCGGTCACGGCGGGGCAGAAGTGCGCTTAGTGTGCTGCTCAGCCCACCCGGCCCCGTGGAGGACCAGCGTGCTTGACCCCCGACCCCACCTGCTGTGGGCCGCCCGCACGACTCGGCGCGGGGTCGAGACGATCTGCACGCCCGCGGGGTTGAAGGGCACCGCCACCGAGCTGGCGTGGATGACCGCGCATGCCGGGTTGTACCCCCTGGGGCTGAGCACGGAGCGTCGTCGCGAGCGGGCGCGGGAGGAGCTCGAGCGCTTCACGCTGAGCGACCTGCCACCCGTCCAGCGCGGCCTGCTCATGGGCGACGTGGTCGCTGCGGGGACCCCGATCATCTTGGTGCACGGCCTGGTGGACAACCGGTCGATCTTCACCCTCCTGCGGCGGGCGCTGCGCCGACGTGGCTTCGGCCGCGTGCTCACGCTCAACTACAGCCCCCTGACGCAGGACGTGCGCACCGTGTCCGCCCGCCTGGCCGAGCTCGTGGAGAAGACCTGCGAGGAGACCGGGTACGAGCGGGTGCACGTCATCGGTCACTCGCTCGGTGGGGTCATCGCCCGCTACTACGTGCAGCGGCTCGGTGGGGATGCCCGGGTGCACACGCTCTGCACACTCGGGTCGCCCCACGCCGGGACCTGGTCCGCCCACCTGCTCCCTCAGCGCCTCGTGAAGCAGCTGCGGCCCGGTTCAGACCTGATGCGGGAGCTGGCAGAGCCCGCCCCCGCCGTCCGGACCCGCTTCGTGGCCTTCTGGAGCGACCTGGACCAGCTGATCGTGCCCAAGCGCTCCGCGCGGATCGACCACCCCGACCTGTCGGCGCGCAACGTTCTCCTCCACGGCGTCGGGCACATGTCGTTGCCGATCGACGGTCGCGTGGTCCGCGAGATCACCACGCTGCTGGCGCACCTCGACGAGGACGGCGCCACCCTCACCGCAGGCGTCACCCCTATCAGCGCGCTGGCCGTCGAGCCCGTGCCGACGGTGCCCGCGCGCCCGGTTCCGCCCCCGCAAGGAAGCCTCTCTGTCCTGCTGATGTGAGCGAGACCGCTTTGCGGTCAGCGCGCTGTTCGGATAACGTCGAGGTAACGGACCGCTCCCCCTGCCCCTGTCGGAGACGGTCGACGCCGCGCGCGTCACTGCATTCGCACCACCTGCCCACGCGCGGCGCCCTCAACCCGGAGCCTCACTCGTGACCCCCGTAGCTCATGCGCGTCCCCGATCGCCCCAACGAACCCGCATGGTGCTCCTGACGAGCTGTGC
>JAODNB010000281.1 GCA_025464795.1 Frankiales bacterium | reverse complement strand
GTTGCCCACGTGTTACTCACCCGTTCGCCGCTCGAGTACCCCGAAGGGCCTTTCCGCTCGACTTGCATGTGTTAAGCACGCCGCCAGCGTTCGTCCTGAGCCAGGATCAAACTCTCCGTTAATGTTTGTGCGTTCCCCGTCACCAGCCGGTGAGGAGGAACTAGAGAGTCGCTGCCACCCTTGGCGAGTGGTCAGCTGTTTGTTCCTGGTACAAGAGTCAACTGACATTTCCTTGTAAACAAGGCCTTGTCCGTTTAAATCTTTGCACCAAAGGAATCCTTCATCGCGGGACGTCACCTCGGAAGAGGTGCCGCAACCCCTGCGAATCGGGGATGTTTCATGGCACTGACTTTCGGCACGCTGTTGAGTTCTCAAGGATCGACTGCTCACCGGTCTTCAGCCTCTCGGCCGTTCGCGGGGCAACTCGCCTAATCTATCTGTTCCCCTTCTCCAGTGTCAAACCGCGTGGGCTTGAGCTCCAGGGAGGAGGCACCGCTGCAAGAACACGATCAGGACCGTGTCGTTCTTGCGAGGGTGGCCCGCGAACCGTGCTCCAGCGACTCGTTCCGCTGGTGTCCGGTGCTCCGGGGGCGAGGACGAAGTTACGAGCCCGGGGCGAGCGAGTCAAATCTCGCCGCCGTGGCCCCGGTCACACGCTCAGAACGCCCGCTTTTGAGCGTGTTAGCGGCGCAGTCGGTCGCCGTCCGTGACCTCCCTGTGACCAACTAGCGGGCGCTGCGCTCGACCACGAGCACGTTGCGCTTGCCCTTGCGCAGCACCAGGAAGCGGCCGTGCAACCAGTCCTGCTCTGCAGGGACCGCCTGCTCGTCGGCAACCTTGGCGTTGTTGAGGTAGGCACCGCCCTCCTTGACCGCACGGCGGGCGTCCGACTTCGACAGCGAGAGCCCCTCGGCGAGCAGGTCGACCAGCGAGGGGCACTCCCCCGCCACGATGACGGAGGGCGCCTCGGCGAGGGCTGCACGCAGGGTGGGCTCGTCCAGCGCCTCCAGCGCGCCGCCGCCGAACAGCGCTGCAGACGCCGCCTGCACGCGCTCCACCTCGTCGGCGCTGTGCACGAGCGCCACCAGCTCCTGCGCGAGGCGCTTCTGGGCCGCACGTGCGTGGGGTCGCTCAGCGGTCTCGAGGTCCAGCGCCTCCACCTCCGCCTGCCCGACGAAGGTGAGCAGGCGCAGGTACGTCCCCGCGTCCCGGTCGTCCACGTTGAGCGCGAACTGGTACAGCGCGTACGGGCTTGTCTTTGCGGGGTCCAACCACACGTTGCCGCCACCGGTGCTCTTGCCGAGCTTCTGGCCCGCCGAGTCCGTCACCAGGGGGAACGTGAGGGCGTGGCCCCCGGCCTGCTCGGTGCGCCTGAGCAGGTCGAGTCCGGCGGTGATGTTGCCCCACTGGTCGTTGCCGCCGATCTGCGCGGTGCAGCCGTGCCTGCGGTAGAGCTCGACGAAGTCGAGGGACTGCAGCAGCTGGTAGGCCATCTCCGTGAACGACAGGCCCCCGCTCTCCAGGCGAGCGCTCACGGACTCCCGGGCGAGCATCTGGCTGACCGGGAAGTGCCGGCCGACGTCGCGGAGGAACTCGAGCGCCGTCATCGACGCCGTCCAGTCGAGGTTGTCCGCCATGATCGCCCCCGAGGGGCCGTCGTCGAAGGACAGGAAGCGCTCCATCTGCGCCTTGATGAGCATCACACGAGCGGAGATCTCGTCCGGCGTGCTCATGACCCGATCAGTCGTGCGGCCCGTCGGATCGCCGATGAAGCCGGTAGCCCCACCCGCAAGTGCGATCGGACGGTGTCCCGCGAGCTGGAACCGGCGCAGCGCGAGGAGCGGCACGAGGCTTCCGACGTGCAGCGAGTCAGCCGTGGGGTCGAACCCGCAGTAGACGGTCAGCGGGCCTGCCGCCAGGTCTTTGGCGAGGGCGTCACGGTCGGTCGTCTGGGCGAGCAGCCCCCGCCACTCGAGGTCCGCGAGGACGTCGACGACGGGAGCCACGGTCGGGAGGGTGCTGGTCACGGGAGCCACCTGAACATCGTGCCGCACCCAGGCAAGCCGGTTCGCCTCCACGCGCCGGACGGTCGGTGAGAGGCTGAGCGGGTGCTCTTCGCCGACATCGCCGCCGCCTCGGCGGAGGTCGCGGCCACCCGATCGAGGACGGCTAAGGCCGAGCGCTTCGCGGAGCTGCTGCGCGCGGCAACGGGAGCTGAGGTCGCGGTCGTCGCTTCCTACGTCAGCGGCGAGCTGAGGCAGCGCCGTACGGGCGTGGGCTGGCGCTCGCTGCAGGACCTGCCGGACCCTTCCGAGGCGCCGACCCTCACCGTGCTCGAGGTCGACTCCGCCTTCGAGGGGATGTCATCGCTGGCGGGAACGGGGTCGCAAGCCTCGCGGGCAGCAGCGGTCGGGGCGCTGTGGGCGCGGGCGACAGCGGCGGAGCAGCAGCTGCTCGCCGGCCTCGTGAGCGGGGAGCTGCGGCAGGGCGCCTCACAGGGCGTGCTGGCTGACGCGGTCGCGCGGGCTGCCCGGGTGCCGCTCGCGGCGGTGAACCGGGCGCTCACGCTGTGCGGGTCACTGCCCGAGGTCGCCTTGGCGGCACTCACGGGCCGACCCCTGGAGGAGTTCGGCCTGGAAGTAGGTCGTGGACTGTCCCCGATGCTCGCGGCGAGCGCCGCCGACCTCGAGGAGGGCTGGGCGAAGGTGTCGGTCCCGGGACCGGTCGTGGTCGACGCCAAGCTCGACGGCATTCGCATCCAGGTCCATCGGCACGGCGAGCACGTGCGGGTGCTGACTCGCTCCTTGGACGACATCACGGCGCGGGTCCCCGAGCTCGTCGAGGCGGCCCGCGGACTGCCCGCCCAGGCGTTCGTCCTCGACGGGGAGGCCCTGGCGCTGGGAGGCGATGGGAGGGCTGCGGCTTTCCAGGACACCGCTTCGCAGGCGCTGTCAGGGAGCGGGTCGGGCCTGGTGCCCTGGTACTTCGACCTTCTGCACCTCGACGGGGTCGACTTCCTGGACGTGCCGCTCACCACTCGGATGGATGCCATGGCCTTCGTGCCGCCCGAGCAGCGCGCACCCCAGCTCGTGACGAGAGACCTGGACGAGGCCCGCGCGTTCCAGCAGAGCGCCCTCGCGGCCGGCCACGAGGGCGTGGTGCTGAAGGCCGGGACCTCGGTCTACGCCGCAGGACGCCGAGGCGCCACGTGGGTGAAGGTGAAGCCGCGCCACACCCTCGACCTGGTGGTCCTGGCCGTCGAGCACGGGCACGGCAGACGGCGCGGCTGGCTCTCGAACCTGCACCTCGGCGCGCGGCACGAGGGCGGCTTCATGATGCTCGGCAAGACCTTCAAGGGGCTGACGGACGAGCTCCTGCGGTGGCAGACGGAGCGGTTCCGGGAGCTGGAGGTCAGCGACGACGGCCAGGTCGTGACGGTGCGCCCGGAGCAGGTCGTGGAGGTGGCCTTCGACGGCGTGCAGACCTCTCCGCGCTATCCGGGCGGGGTCGCGCTTCGCTTCGCGCGGGTGATCCGCTATCGGGAGGACAAGCGCGCCGAGGACGCCGACACGCTCGACACGGTGCTCGCGCTGCGGCCCTGAGCTGTTCTCGCCCTCGTCAGGTCAGGCACCGTCCAGGGCCGGAGCGTCCAGGACGGTGCCGTGCATCGCGTCGTACACGCCGAGGGCAGCGTCGGTGACGACGCGGCCGGTGGCCCCGGCGGCGTCCCACACGGTGACGTCGTCCCACACCGGCATCGACAGGGTGAGCTCGGTCCGCACCAACCCGGGGAGGACGTCGAGGACGGTGACCCCCGTACCGGCCAGGGGGCCTGCGAGAGACTCGGTCAGGAGGGTCAGTGCGCGCTTGGAGACGGCGTAACCGGTGTACGTGCCCGAACGGGTCGCGGCACGGGCCCGACTGGTCACGTTGATGACGCGGCCGTGACCGCGCTGCACCATCGACGGCAGCAAGGCTCGGGACATGAGCATCGGGCCGTGCAGGTTGGTCTCGACCACCCGCCAGACCTCCCCAACGTCCGATTCCCAGAAGGGGACGACGGTCGACTCGATGGTGGCGGCGTTGTTCACCAGCAGGTCGACGGTCCCGAGGTGCTGCTCCGCGTGCAGGACGACGCGATCGATCGCGGCCGCATCGGTGACGTCGATCGCGGCGGGAAAGGCCTGCACTCCGTATCGGGCTGCGAGGACCTCGGCGAGGGAACGGACCTGAGAGCCGGTGCGCGCCAGCAGCATCAGGTCCATGCCCTCGGCGGCCAGGTGAGTCGCGATCTCCTTGCCGAGCCCCCGGCCCGCGCCGGTGACGACGCCGACGCGCCCCTGAAGCCTCATCTGCGCACCCTACGAACAGCAGCGCGGTACGGGGACACGGTGGGCTCCCCCGCGATCCAGAAGCGCCACGGCGTGGCTGAGCCCTGGGACACACCGACGCGTGGCCCGGCGAGCACCTCTCCCTCGTGGGTGCCGGGGAGCAGCCGTACCGGCGAGCTGTCCGAGAGCAGGTCCAGGCCCAGCGCGTCGGCGTCGAGGTCCATGGCGCGAGC
>JAODNB010000273.1 GCA_025464795.1 Frankiales bacterium | reverse complement strand
GCACCGACGGCGGGTCCTCCGACCACGACTCGAGCATCGCCTCGACCTTGGCCACCACGTCTGCGGCCTCGTGAGCGGCTGCGCGGTCGACCTGCGCCGCGCCGAGCTTCGTGGTCTCGAGCGCCGGCTGCAGGGCCGAGGTGGTGATGCCGCCGGAGCCGCGGAGCTGGAGAGCGACCTCGCGGGGCAGCTCGACGGTGTCGTCGTCGATGGCCACGAGGAGCCCGTGGGCGAGGAGCCAGCCGATCGGGCTCAACTCGTCACCGGGCTGGGTCAGGCGTTGGGCGTCGCGGACCTTCCCGTAGGGCGGTCCCACCGACAGCTTCTCCAGGACGGCCAGCGCTCCGTCGCTGCACTCCTGGAGCAGGGCCTGGAGCTGCGGCGGCTCGGTGAGCCGTGCTAGCACCTGGTCCATGCCCTTGACGCCGAGGTGCTCCTCGAGGGAGGCGAGCCGCTTGCCGTTGTGCTGGCTGAGCAGGGTGGCCACGGACCGTCCGAGCCCCGCGGAGCTGAGGACGTCCCGGACGCTGCTCACGACGTGCAGGGCCTCGTCGTCGCCCCACACCAGGGCGTGGTCCTGCAGGGACGCCACCGCCTGGGGCGCCTCCTTGCCCGCGAGCCGCACGAGCTCGTCCAGCGACATGGCCGCGTCGCGCACAGCCAGCAGCTCGAGCACCGCGAGCCGGTAGGCGTCGAGGGTGTCGAGCACCCGCAGCACCGACAGCCGCACCGCGGCGCGGGCAGCGAGGATGCCGAGGTCCGGGGGCACGGGCGTGGCCAGGTCCGGCCGCGCCTGCAGCAGCCGGGCCAGCCGGTCGTCCGGCCAGGCCCGTAGAGCATCCGCGAGGCTTCGCGGGGAGCTCGTCGCCGGAGGGGTGGGCATCCGATCCACGGTAGTCGCCCTCGCCAACAGCCGCGTGCCGGCGCTCGAGCGGGGTAGGAGGGCGGCATGAGCAAAGACCTCGTAGAGCCCGAAGGCGTCGACTCCACCCGCGAGCCACCACAGTCCCCACCGGCGAAGCCACCGGTCGACCACGGCAACGCCGCACCTCTGGAGCTGGGCCTGGACAGGCCTGCGGGTCCCGGGCAGGAGCTGCAGGAAGGCGAGGGCTGAGCCGCCTATCGTCAGGTACATGGACGTCGCCGTGGACAGCCCCCTGCAGTCCCGGCTGGAGGCACTCGACGCCGGCCTGAGGTCCCACGGAAGCCTGCTGGTCGCCTTCTCCGGCGGGGCGGACAGCGCCTTCCTGCTGGCTGCAGCTTCCCGAGCCCTGGGTCCGGAGAACGTCGTGGCGGCCACTGCCGTGAGCCCGAGCCTCGCTCAGGAAGAGCTACCAGCGGCCGTCGCCTTCGCGACCTCCTTGGGGGTCCGGCACGTCACGCCGCAGACGCACGAGCTGGAGCGTGCGGGCTATGTCGCGAACGGTGCCGACCGCTGCTTCCACTGCAAGGCCACCTTGCTCGACACCCTCCGCCCGCTGGCTGCCGCCCTCGAGCTCGCGCGCGTCGCGACCGGGACGAACGCCGACGACGCCGTCGCGGGCTTCCGCCCCGGCATCCGCGCTGCCAACGACCGGGGCGCGGTGACACCTCTGCTGGACGCCGGCCTCACCAAGGCCCAGGTCCGGGAGGCCTCGAGGCGCTGGGGGCTGGACACCGCCGAGAAGCCCGCCCTGGCCTGCCTCGCGTCCCGCATCGCCTACGGCATCGCGGTCACGCCCTCCGGCCTCGCTCGCGTCGACCGCGCGGAGACGGCGCTCCGGGCGCTGCTCGCCCCGACGGATGTCCGAGTCCGCGACCTCGGCAACGACGCCGCACGCGTCGAGCTCGACCGCGAGACGCTGCCCAGGTGGTCGGAGGAGGCGCAGTCCCTCGTCCAGGGCGAAGGCTTCTCCACCGTCGAGGTCCGGGAGTTCCGCTCCGGGTCGATGAACGACCTCCTGGTGATCCCCCGCGCGCCTGGGGCGCCGGACCGTTAGCCTTCCGCCAGACACCGGACAGCGACGAAGCGAGCAGACGTGCCCACCGGCAAGGTGAAGTTCTACGACAAGGACAAGGGCTTCGGCTTCGTGTCCCGGGACGACGGCGGTGACGTCTTCGTGCCCAAGGCCGCGCTGCCCGAGGGCGTCGAGGAGCTGAAGGCCGGAACCCGGCTCGAGTTCGGGGTCGCTGCGGGCAAGCGCGGTGAGCAGGCGCTCTCGGTGCGCATCCTGGATGCCCCCGCGACGCTGTCGTCGTCCTCGAAGCGGCCCGCGGAGGAGCTCCAGATCATGGTCGAGGACACGATCAAGCTGATCGAGCTGAAGGTGCAGCCCTCCCTGCGTCGTGGCAAGCACCCGGATCGTGAGACGGGCCGCAAGGTGGCGCAGATCCTTCGCGCGATCGCCTCCGAGCTGGAGTCCTGAGGGCTGCATGGCAAGCATGCGCCGCAGGCTGCGCGGCCTCACGACGAGGGTTTCCGGTGCCCTCGCCGCGGCCGTTCCCGAGGCCCCGGTGGAAGCCGCCGCTCCGGTCAGCGAGACTGGAGAGGTGCCGCCTGTGACTGAGACCGCCCCTGAGCCCGTCGAGGCCCTCGAGGCCGTGCGCGAGATCGCTGTCGATCCCGCGTGCGCCGACGCCGTCGACCTCGCGCGGGCCGTCGCGGTCGAGGCCGGGGGCGCCACGGTAGGCGACCACCTGGGCGTCGAAGCGGAGGACGACCTCGTCGTCACGCACTCGTTCGCGACGACTGACCCGGCCTACGTCGGATGGCGCTGGTCCGTCACGGTGACGCGTGCTGAGGGCAGTGCGGACATCACCGTCGACGACGTCGTCCTGCTGCCAGGAAGCGGAGCGCTCGTCGCCCCCGCCTGGGTGCCGTGGAGCGAGCGCGTCCAGCCGGGCGACCTGAGCCCCGGGGACCTGCTGCCGCCCGCACCCGATGACCTCCGCATCGTCCCGGCCTACACCGACACCGAGGGCGAGCTCGCCGTCGCTGCGTTCTGGGAGCTCGGCCTGGGTCGGCCGCGCGTCCTCTCGTTCGACGGTCGCCTCGACGCCGCCGAGCGGTGGTACGACGGCGACCACGGCCCCCACACGCCCATGGCCCGGCAGGCTCCGGGGCAGTGCCTCGACTGCGCGTTCCGGGTCCCCCTCGCCGGGGGTCTCGCCGCCTCTTTCGGGGTCTGCGCCAACGGCCTGGCGCCTGACGACGGCAAGGTCGTCTCTCTCGACCACGGCTGCGGCGCGCACAGCGAAACGCCCGTCGAGCTGACCCACTCGTCCGACAGCGCCGGCATGGTGGTCGAGGACGAGGAGCTCGAGCTGGTCGCGACCGGACCCTCGCCCGACGACGAGACGCCGGACGGCCACGCCAGCTAGGTTTCGCCCGTGAAGGACTACGGGATCATCGACGCCGACAACCACTACTACGAGGCGCTCGACGCCTTCACGCGCCACCTCGATCCGCGGCACGGCGAGCGGGTCATCCAGTGGGCTCAGGTGAACGGCCGCAGCTATCACGTCCTCGGCGGCCGGGTGAACCACGCCGTGACCAACCCGACCTTCGACCCGGTGAGCCCGCCCGGGGCCATGGCGGAGTACTTCCGAGGCAACTCCTCCGGGCGCAACCCGCTCGAGTACCTGCGCGAGAGGGAGCCGATCCGGCCGGCGTACCGCGACCGGGACGCCCGGCTCGCGACGATGGACGAGCAGGGCCTCGAGCAGATCTGGCTCTACCCCACCCTCGGGATGCTGTACGAGGAGGCGCTGAAGGACGATCCCGGCGCCGTCGCCCTGCTGTTCCAGGCCTTCAACCGCTGGATCGAGGAGGACTGGGGGTACGGCTACTCGGACCGCATCTGGGCAGCGCCCTACATCACGCTCGCTGAGGTCGGCGTCGCCGTGCAGGAGCTCGAGCGCGCCCTGTCCCTCGGCGCCCGTTCGGTGGTCCTGCGCGCTGCTGCGCCGGTGACCGCCGGCGGACAGGTCCCGGCCAGCGACGAGGCGTTCGACCCGTTCTGGGCGCGGGCCCACGAGGCGGGCATCACCGTCGTCGTCCACGCCGGTGACGCGGGCGCGACCGCCACAGCCGGGTACGCGGGTGGGGACTTCTCGACGTCGTTCAAGGGGGCCGGACGGCCGCGGATCACCTCGCTCACGATGGAGCGGTCGATCCACGACTTCCTCGCCTCGCTGCTGTTCGACAAGCTCTTCGAGCGCTTCCCGAACCTGCGCATCGCGTCGGTGGAGAACGGTGCGCAGTTCCTTCCCGGGTTGTTCAAGGGCCTGCAGTCGGCGTCGCGCAAGATGCCTGGCTACTGGAGCGAGGACCCCGTCGAGACGTTCAAGAGGCACGTCTGGATCAACCCCTTCTGGGAAGACGACGTGCACGAGGTCGTCGACCTGATGGGCGCAGACCGGGTGCTGTTCGGCTCCGACTGGCCGCACATCGAGGGCATGCCGTCGCCCCTCGACTACCTCGGCGAGATCAAGGAGCTCGACGAGGACACGCAGCGCAAGATCCTGCGGGACAACGCCCTGGAGCTCATGCAGCTGAGGCCGTAGCGTCGGTCGAGGTCACGCCGCGCGGTCGCGGGCGATCGCGCGCTCGCGCCGCTTGACGAAACGCACGCCGAACACGCCCAGGGCCACCCCGTAGGCGCACATCCCGAGCCACCAGTCGTGGATGTCGCTGCCTGCGGCCTTCAGCACCAGCAGGACCACGTGGGCGACGGCCCAGAGCACGGCGCCGCCGGCCGTGATGACCACATCGTTGGTCTCCAGCGGCTCGGGGTCAGGTCTGCGCTCCGGCACGGAGAAGACGTTACGCTCCAGCGGCATGACAGCTGAGACGACCCCCGCCCCGTCGGCCCTCGACCGTTACTTCCGGATCACCGATCGCGGTTCCACCGTCCAGCGCGAGGTCCGCGGTGGCCTGACCACGTTCTTCACGATGGCGTACATCGTGGTCCTCAACCCCCTCATCCTCGGCTTCGCCACCGATGGGGGCAAGCACGTCCTCGGTGGCGGAAGCACGCCTGGGTCGGGCATTCCGAAGATCGCGGCGGCCACAGCTCTCGTGGCGGCGGTCATGACGATCCTCATGGGTGTGATCGGGAAGTACCCGTTCGCGCTCGCGACCGGACTCGGTCTCAACGCGTTCGTCGCCGTGAGCATCGCCTCGCAGATGTCCTGGCAGGACGCCATGGGCCTGGTCGTCCTCGAGGGCATCGTCATCACGCTGCTCGTGCTGACCGGCGTGCGGAGCACGATCTTCCGAGCGATCCCCATGGAGCTCAAGACGGCCATCAGCGTCGGCATCGGCCTGTTCATCACGATCATCGGCTTCGTCGACGCCGGCTTCGTGCGCCGCATCCCCGACGTCGCGGGGACGACCGTGCCGGTGCAGCTCGGCTCCACGGGGGAGCTGAGCGGCTGGCCGACCGTGGTCTTCGTGTTCGGGCTGCTCCTGATGACCGTGCTCATGGTCCGCAAGGTCCGAGGCGCGCTGTTCCTCGGCATCGTTATCACCACGGTGTTCGCGATCGTCGTCGAGAAGGCCTTCGACGTCGGTGGGGCCTTCGTCAACGGCAAGCCCAACCCGGGAGGCTTCAGCCTCAACGTCCCCGACCTGCCGGACAAGATCGCCAGCACGCCCGACCTTGGCCTGCTCGGGAAGTTCTCGCTCTTCGGCGGCTTCGAGGCGGTCGGTGCGGTCACGGCCGTCCTGTTCGTCTTCACCCTGATGCTGGCCGACTTCTTCGACACCATGGGCACTGTCGTCGGTGTCGGAGCGGAGGCCGGCCTGCTCGACGACCAGGGCCAGCTGCCGGGAGCCGATCGGGTCCTGCTCGTGGACTCGCTCGCGGCGATCGCCGGCGGAGCCGCGTCGACCTCATCGGCGACGACCTACATCGAGTCGGCCTCAGGGGTCGGGGACGGGGCTCGGACGGGCCTGGCCAGCGTGGTCACCGGCCTGCTGTTCGTGGGCGCGCTCTTCCTGACGCCACTCGTCTCTATCGTGCCCTTCGAGGCAGCCTCACCTGCGCTCGTGGTCGTCGGCTTCCTGCTGATGACGCAGATCCGCAACATCGACTTCGACGACTGGGTCGTGGCGATCCCCTGCTTCCTCACCATCGTCCTGATGCCCTTCACGTACTCGATCACGAACGGCATCGGTGCCGGGTTCGTCTCGTACGCCGTGCTCCGCCTGGCGACCGGTCGACGGGCGGGCGTGCACCCGCTGCTGTGGGTCATCGCTGCCCTGTTCGTCGTGTACTTCGCCATCGCCCCGCTGACGGACGCTCTGACCTAGGAATTGTCGTTAGCAAGGGTAATGACCTATGCTAACGACATGCTCGCTGACACGGCCCTCGCCTCCGACCTTCGGGTGACGGTGATGCGCCTTGCCCGCCGGCTCCGCAACCAGCGGGCCGACACCTCCCTGTCGCTCGGCCAGATCGCTGCACTGGGGACGCTCGACCGGCACGGTCCGCTCACGCCCGGCGAGCTGGCGGCGCACGAACGCGTTCAGCCGCCGTCGATGACCCGCATCCTGGCGACGCTCGAAGCGGCCGGGCTCGTCACCCGGCGGGCGCACGACACCGACGGCCGCCAGGTCTGGCTCGAGGTCAGCGCCACCGGGAAGGCGATGCTGCGTGACGACCGCCGTCGTCGCGACGCCTGGCTCGCCCAGCGGATGCGTGACCTGCCAGCCGAGGACCTCGAGGTCCTGCGCCAGGCCGCCGCCGTGCTCGACAAGCTGGCGGCCTCTGGATGAGTCCCACGTTCCGTTCGCTGAAGGTCCGCAACTACCGCTTGTTCGCCATCGGCCAGGTCATCAGCTTGTCCGGCACGTGGGCCCAGCGCGTCGCGCAGGACTGGCTCGTCCTCGAGGTCGCTCCCAACCCCGGGGTCGCTCTCGGCATCACCACCGCCCTCCAGTTCCTGCCCATGCTCCTGTTCGGCCTGTACGGAGGCGTGCTGGCCGATCGGTACGACAAGCGGCTCCTCCTGGTGACGGCGCAGGTCTCCATGGGGGTGCTCGCGCTGGCCCTCGGACTGCTCGACCTCACGCACGTCGTCGAGCTGTGGCACGTCTACGCCCTGGCCTTCGGCCTCGGACTGGCCACCGTCCTGGACACACCCATACGGCAGTCCTTCGTGTCCGACCTCGTCGGCCCGGACGACCTGCCCAACGCGGTCAGCCTCAACAGCGCGACCTTCAACTCGGCGCGCATCGTCGGACCAGCGCTTGCCGGGGTCGCCATCGCGCAGGTGGGCACCTCATGGGTCTTCCTCGCGAACTCGCTCAGCTACGCGGCCGTGATCGCGGGCCTGCTGCGCATGCGCCCCGCCGAGATGTGGCCGAGCCCCCGGCAGGCCCGCGCCAAGGGGCAGATGCGCGAGGGGATCGACTACGTCCGGGAGCGACCGCAGCTCTACGTCCCGGTGCTGCTCGTCTTCATGATCGGGACGTTCGGGCTCAACTTCCAGATCACGCTCGCCCTGGTGGCGAAGCAGGTGTTCCACACCGACGCCGGCTCGTTCGGACTGCTGACGTCCACCCTCGCGGTGGGCTCGCTGCTGGGTGCGCTGCAGAGCGCCCGCCGCAAAGGGCTCCCCCGACAGCGCACGATGCTGCTCGCGGCAGCTGCTTTCGGGGTCCTCGAGGTGGCCGACGGCCTGGCACCGAGCTTTCTCGCGCTGGCGCTCCTGCTGATCCCGACCGGCGCCGCCGTGCTCACCTTCTCGACGACGGCGAACGCGCTGGTCCAGCTCAGCTGTGCGCCCGAGGTCCGCGGTCGGGTGATGGCGATCTACGTGCTGGTCTTCCTCGGCGGGACACCGGTCGGAGCTCCCCTCATCGGGGTCCTCGCCGAGGCCCTCGGCCCGCGGTCGTCGCTGCTCATCGGGGGCGTGGTCTGCTCCGTCAG
>JAODNB010000255.1 GCA_025464795.1 Frankiales bacterium | reverse complement strand
GGACGCGGCTCGTCGCAAGACCGCCCTCGAGACCTCGACCCTCCCGGCGAAGCTCGCGGACTGCCGGTCCACCGATGTCGCGAAGACAGAGCTGTGGCTCGTCGAGGGAGACTCCGCCCTCGGTACGGGCAAGCTGGCCCGCAACTCCGAGTACCAGGCGCTGCTCCCGCTGCGCGGCAAGATCCTGAACGTGCAGAAGGCCGGCGTCGGCGAGATGCTCGCCAACGCCGAGTGCGCATCGATCATCCAGGTCGTCGGCGCGGGCACAGGGCGAACCTTCGACCTCGAGCAGATGCGCTACCACAAGGTGGTGCTCATGGCCGACGCAGATGTTGACGGAGCGCACATCCGCTGTCTGCTCATCACGCTGTTCGCGCGCTACATGAGGCCGGTCATCGAAGCGGGCCGCCTCTACGCAGCAGTACCCCCTCTGCATCGCATCGAGACGTCCGGTGGTGGCGAGCCGATCTACACCTACTCCGAGAAGCAGATGCTGCTCACGGTCAAGAAGCTCGAGGCGGCCGGCAAGAAGGTCAAGCAGCCCCTGCAGCGCTACAAGGGTCTCGGCGAGATGGACCCTGACCAGCTCGCGGACACCACCATGCACCCGGCCACGCGCACCCTTCGCCGCATCAACCTCGGCGACATCGAGATGGCCGAGCACTCGCTCGAGCTGCTCATGGGCAACGAGGTCGCCCCCCGGCGCGAGTTCATCATCAACAGTGCCGCGCGCATCAACCGCGCCACGCTCGACACCTAAGACCTGAGGAATGCCACACCATGCCTCCTAGAAAGCGCCAGTCCAACAAGGAGATCCCGCCCTTCGAGGGCGAGGGGACCATCATCGACACGAGCGTCGTCGACGAGATCGAGAGCTCCTACCTGGAGTACTCCTACTCCGTCATCTACAGCCGCGCCCTGCCCGACGCTCGCGACGGCCTGAAGCCCGTCCACCGACGCATCCTCTACACGATGTACGACGAAGGCCTACGGCCGGACCGTGCTCACGTGAAGAGCGCTCGCGTTGTCGGTTCAACGATGGGCCGCCTGCACCCGCACGGGGACATGGCGATCTACGACGCTCTCGTGCGCCTCGCACAGCCCTTCTCGATGCGGGTGCCACTCGTCGACGGCCATGGAAACTTCGGGTCTCCAGACGACTCTCCAGCTGCCGCGCGTTATACCGAAGCGCGGCTGAGCCAGGCCGCGATGACTCTCGTGACGGGCCTCAACGAGGAGACCGTCGACTTCGAACCGAACTACGACGGCTCCGAGCAGCAGCCCTCAGTCCTTCCTGCCGCGTACCCGAACCTGCTCGTCAACGGGACCGCCGGCATCGCTGTCGGCATGGCGACCAACATGATCCCGCACAACCTCGTCGAGGTCGTCGATGCGGCGCAGCACCTCCTCGAGAACCCGACGGCGGAGCTCGATGACCTGATGCGCCACCTGCCCGGTCCTGACCTCCCCACGGGCGGACAGCTGCTCGGGATGGAAGAGGTCCGTCAGGCGTACGAGACCGGCCGCGGTGTCGTCCGCATGCGTGCGACCGCAGAAGTCGGACCGCTCCCCCGCGGCAAGTCCGCCATCACCGTCACCGAGCTCCCGTACGGCGTCGGTGCGGAGCGCGTCATCACCAAGGTGAAAGAGCTCGTCAACGGCAAGAAGCTGCAGGGCATCGCTGATGTGAAGGACCTCACGGACCGCTCCGTAGGCACCAACCTGGTCTTCGAGATCAAGGCGGGCTTCAACCCACAAGCCGTCCTCGGCGAGCTCTACCGCCTCACCCCGCTCGAGGAGTCCTTCGGCATCAACAACCTTGCCCTCGTCGACGGGCAGCCGAGGACCCTTGGCCTGAAGGAGATGCTGCAGGTCTTCCTCACACACCGCGCGGACGTCATCACCCGCCGCACGCGCTTCCGGCTCCGCAAGGCGGAGGAGCGGGCGCACCTGGTCGAGGGACTGCTGCTCGCCCTGGCCAACATCGACGAGGTCGTCCGGATCATCCGCTCCTCCCCCGATGTTGCTGTCGCACGGGAGTCCCTCATCGACCGGTTCGGCTTCAGCGACGTCCAGGCCGGCTACGTGCTCGACATGCAGCTGCGTCGCCTCGTCGCCCTCGAGGTCGAGAAGCTCGAGGCCGAGCTCGCCGAGCTCCGCGCGACGATCGCTGCGCTGCTCGAGATCCTCAACGACCCTGAAGTCTTGAAGCGCGTGATCAGCGACGAGCTCGCCGAGGTCGCGGAGGAGCACGGCACACCACGTCGCACCGTGCTCGTCGGCGGGGACCTCAAGGCGCTCGTCACCCGCAAGGCCTCCGACCTCGAGGTCGCCGACGCGCCCTGCGACGTGCTGCTCAGCAGCACCGGCCTGCTGGCCCGTACTCCGGTGCACGACGGTGAGACGCAGCCCGGCGGCCGCCGTCACCGCCATGACGTGATCGTCGCGACAGCCCGGACGACCACGCGCGGCAACGTCGGGGTCCTCACCAGCGCCGGCAAGTTCGTACGCATCGACGTCCTCAACATCCCCGAGGTGCCGGCTGTGACGACCGGTGCGATCTCCTTGCGTGGGGGCGCGTCCGCCAGCGAGTTCGTGCCACTGGACCGTGGCGAGCGGGTGGTCGGCATCGCCGCCATCCGCGAGGACGGACCGGGGCTGGCCCTAGCCACCAGGCAGGGCGTGGTGAAGCGGGTGTCCCCCGAGCCGTGGCCGGCGCGCAGCGACACCGTCGAGGTCATCAGCCTCAAGGCTGGTGACGAGGTCGTCCATGTGGTGGAGCTCGTCGACGGCCAGGAGGAGCTCGTCTTCTTCGCGTCCACGGGCGACCTGCTCCGCTTCCCCGCCGACAGCGTCCGCCCTCAGGGCCGGGCGGCGGGAGGCATGGCGGGCATGAAGCTCGATGCCGGCGCCTACCTCGTCGGCTTCAGCGCCGTTCAGCTCTCCGGTGGCGACACGCTGTTCGAGGAGCCGGTTGTGGTCACCGCCGGTGGCCTTCCCGCCGAGGGCCGTAGCAAGGGCCCAGGCGTGGCCAGCAGCGTCAAGGTGACGCCGCTGAGCGAGTACCCCCGCAAGGGCCGCGCTACCGGCGGCGTCCGCTGCCAGCGGCTGCTCAGCGGAGAGGCGCTCATGGTCCTCGGTTGGGCCGGCACCGCTCCGTGGGCCGCCTCGAGCACCGGAGACCCGGTGGAGCTCCCACCAGCTGTCGGCAAGCGCGACGGGTCGGGATCACCGAGCGAGAAGCCGGTCGCCGCGGTCGGCACCGCCCACAGCTGACGGCGGCCTGCTCGCCTCAGGTCGCGGCAAGCACCGGGTGGTCCAGCATCTCGACCCACACGCGCTTGCCGTCGGCGTCGCCCTCGACTCCGTAGCGGGAGGCCAGCGCGTCCACCAGCATGAGGCCACGACCCCCCTCATCGACCAGAGTCGACGGTCGAGGGCGCAGCGGTCGGGTCGACCCGTCCTGGACCTCCAGCCGGATGCCGTCCTCGAGGTTGATGAGGCGGACCTCCATCTCGGTCCCGGCATGCCGGACCGCGTTCGCGACCAGCTCCGTGACGACGAGCGAGAGATCGTCGATGAAGCAGTCGTGTCCCCAGTCGTTGCAGGCGCAAACGACCAGCTCCCGCGCGACCGAGGCAGAGGCGGCACGCGGGGGCAGCACAGCGTAAATAGGTGCTTCCACGTCCCATCTCCTCTTGGTCGGTAACCAAGGGCTACCCGATAACCCGGAGGTCACGCACAACTGCGCGGACCACCTTGCTAGGCGAACCAGGCGAGGACGTACCCCTCGCTGACGAAGCGGAACAGCCCCACGCAGCCGCGTCCCGCGTGGCAGTACAGCGGCTGGAGGTCCTCCGGAGCCCCGCCCTCGAGGAAGTCGTGGGCCGTGCGGCCGGCAGCCCGCTTGCTCCAGCCGTGGGCCAGCAGGCCGTCGAACATCTTCTGGACGGTCGAGCGGGGCTCTCCAGGAGCGTGCACGGTCAGGAAGCTGCGCGGCCCGCCCTCGGGCTTGCACCCGAGCAGCTCGTTGCCCTGCCGGCAGTTGCCCCGAACGCTCTCCAAGCTCTGACCGGCGGGGTAGACCAGCGTCGGCCTCGGCACCCGCACCAGGTAGCGGAAGCCGAAGAACCCGGCTGACACGACGAGGACAGCCACCAGCACCAGCGCAGCCTTGCGACCCCCAGGCACGACGTCACGCTAGTCCGCTACCGGCACCTCGTGGCCTCGCAACGCCGTGAGGCCCGCCATGGACGAGACGATCACCAGGATGCCGGTCGCCGCTGTGGCGACGAACGCCGACCGCGCGCCGTAGGCGTCCACCATGAAGCCCGCCAGAGCTGTGCCGGCCGCAGCCCCTCCGAAGATCATGCTGCCGTTCCAGGCGAACGCCTCCGTGACGGTCCCCGCTGGCGCAGCGGCGCCGAGCAGCACCGAGTTGCACGCGCTGAACGGGGCGATGGTCGAGCCGCTGAGGACGAGCACGGCAGCCAGGGTCACGATGCCGGGAGCGAGCACCGGCAGGAAAGCACCGACGCCGACCAGCACGACGAGGAGCGGGAGCTGTCGCGCGGCCGCGGTCCTCAGGTGCAGGCCTCCGTACACGAGTCCTCCGAGGATCGACCCGCAGCTCCAGACCGCGAGCACCACACCCGCGGTCGCTCGCGCGCTCCCTTGCTCGTCCACGAAGGCGAGGACACCGACCTCGATCGTTCCGAAGCCCGCTCCGATCCAGAGCACGTTCAGCAGGCAGGCACGCACGACCCGGGACACGAGGGGACCAGCGAGGCTCGTCGGGCGCTCGGCGTGCGGGACGACGGTCCGGACGACCGGGTTCGCCGCCAGCGCCAGGGATCCCGTCGCCGCGACGGCCGCGCTCGCCACCACGCCGGCGACCGGGTCGATCGCGGAGGCGAGAGCAGCGACGACGAGCGGACCGACCACGAAGCAGGTCTCGATCACCACAGACTCGAGGCTGTACGCGGTGGGCAGCTGCGGCGGGTCGAGCAGCTGACCCCACAGCGCGCGCATGACGGCACCGAGAGGCGGGACGCTCATCCCGACGAGAGCCGCAGCGACGGCGAGAACCGCGATCGGTGCGTGCTGCTCCGCGAGCAGGACCAGGAGCGCGAAGCAGCCGGGATGCAGGACGCCACAGGCGACAAGCACACCGCGCGGACCGCGCCGGTCCGCCGTACGCGCCCTCGAGGGAGCACCGACCGCGAAGAACACCGCGTAGCTGGCGGAGATGATCCCCGCGTCGGAGTACGAGCCCGTCAGGGCCTTGATGAGGATGAGCAGGGCCAGGCCGTTCATGCCGAGTGCCAGCCGGCCGAACAGGCTCGCCGCGAGGGCAGTGGCCGCTCCCGGCGGCCTGAGCACTTCCCCGTAGCGGCTGATCACGCTCACGTTCTGCCCTCGGACAGAGCCTCGACGGTCTTGTCGATGCGGCGCGAACGCGTGGCATCTGTCTTGGCCGCGTCGATCGCCATGACCAGACGGCGCTGGTTGCTGTACGACAACGACGCGAAGAAGGTCCTCGCCTCCTCGGTCATGGCGGCGTCGAGATCCGCCGGGACCTCGACGACGCGGGGCGCGGTGTCGAGCTCCAGCTCGAGGTCCAGAACGTCCCCCGCCTTCACCCCGGTTGCCGCGCGGACCTCCGCGCTGACGCCGAGCAGGAAGCGACCGCCCATCGAGGCGACCGAGCTCCGGTAGGTGAAGTCGCCGATCGTCACGGTGACCGCGGGCTTCTTGCTGCCGAGGGCCGCCACGACCTCAGCGGGGACCTCGACTCCCGTGGCGGTCTTGCCGTGCTGCTCCAACGTCGCGGTGAACCTCATGCGCATCATGCTGGCATGAACGAGCTGACTGCTTGGCTGCGCGCTCTCGACGAGGCCCGCGCGGAGACCGTGCTCGAGGTCCCTGGCGGGGTCGCGGTACGGCACTCCGCGTACCCGCGGGCCCACGACCACAACAAGCTGATCGTGTCCTCGCCCTGCGACCCCAGCGAGCTGGCCGACGCTGCGGAGCAGGTCCTGCAGGACGTCTCCCACCGGCGCATCGAGGCGCTCGCCGGCGGGGATGACCTGGCTGAGGTCCTGGCGTCCCGGGGGTACGTCCGGGAGAACGGGTTGCTGATGGAGCTCTTCGGCCCAGCCCCGAGGTCCTCGATCGTCCAGGCGCTGTCGCTCGAGGATCGTGTCGCGGCTGGGACGGCGGACTGGCAGGCGGAGCAGCCGTCCTGGGACGTCGAGACCTGCCGCCAGCTCGGCGAGCGCATCGTGACCGTCGCTCCCTGGGCGACCTTCCTGGGGGTGCCTGAGGACGAGAGCTTCGTTGCCCGGGCTGACCTCTTCGTCCGGGACGGGATCGCTCAGGTCGAGGGGGTGCTGACCCGACCGCAGTACCAGGGACGGGGCTACGCCTCGGCGCTGGTGCTCGACGCCGCCGCCCGGGCGGAGGGCTCCCGGGTCTTCCTCCACGCAGACGCCGACGACTGGCCGAAGGAGCTCTACGCGAAGCTCGGGTTCGTCGAGGTCGGCCGGATCGTCGCCTTCAGCCGCACCGCAGGGCCCTCAGGTGTACATGAGTGAGCCGGGCGTGGTGAGCAGCTGTCCGCTCTCGAGCCAGGTCTTGAGCCCTGACAGGATCATCGGCCAACCGCCGAAGACCTCCTCGTTGCAGCCCTCGCGGAGCTGGTCGTGCGTGAGCACGAGCCGGCACGAGTCACCCACCGGAGAGATCTCGTAGGTCACGCGGGTAGTGCCCTCGGCCTTGACGTCGTCGCTCCACAGGCAGTTCATCGTGAGCACGAGCCGTTTGGGGGGCTCGAGCTCCAGGACCTCGCCGTCGCCGATGATGACGCCGTGCTGCGCGTTGCCGATCTCGACCCGGGCACCCACCTCCCACGTCGACTCGATGCCGGTGCCGAAGTGGTACTTCTGCCGGATCTCCGTTGTGGTCAGTGCCTCCCAGAGCTTCTCGGGCGTCGTCTTGATGTAGATCTCGTAGACCTTCTCCATGGGAGTCTCCAGTCGTGTCTTCAGGTCGCTGAGCCCTGACACCCAAGGCACCGCGTACTTGCTCACCCAGCGGTCGTGGACGAGTCGGATCGGGACGGGGTTCAGGAAGTGCTGCTTCTCGCGACCGACCCTCTTGGTCACGACAAGACCTGCCTCCTCAAGGAGCTTGAGGTGCTTCATGACCCCGAACCTGGTCATCGGGAGCCCCTCCTCGAGGGCGCTCAGGGTTTGGCCGTCCTCGCGGAAGAGCTCATCCAGCAGGCTCCTGCGCGTGGGATCGGCGAGCGCTCGGAACACGTCGTCCATGCGCTCAGATTACGTGACCATATGGTCACCTGTCAACGGCGGAACCGCAGAGCCGTCGGCAGCGTCCAACACACACGAACCTGAGGGGGAACCGTGAAGCGCATCGTCCTTTCCGTCCTAGCTCTTCTCCTGCTGACGGCTGCTCCGGTGAGCGCCGCGAGCACTGTCACCGCGAACGAGAGCAACAACGCCAAGAGCCTCACCGTCCACGTCGGCGACACCGTCGTCGTCCGGCTGAAGAGTGCCGCCTGGACCATCAACGACGCAGACGGCAAGGTCCTCGTGGCTGCCGGACAGCAGCAGGACAGCCCAGGTCGGCCAGGCCCGGGCTGCTGCGGGACCGCCAGTCGGAGCTTCACCGCAAAGGCCGCCGGCACCGCGGCCCTGACTGCGGATCGGACCAGCTGCGGCGAAGCGCTGAAGTGCAGCCCTGAGCAGTCCCGCTACAGCGTTCGTGTGGTCGTCCTGGGCCTACCGTCGAAACTGCCGTTCACCGGCTTCAGCGTTCCGAGGACCGTCCTGCTGGGGCTGCTGCTGCTCGGATCCGGACTCGTGGTCGTCGGGGCTGGAAGGCTGGACCTGACGCGTTCCTGAGGTCCGAACGCCGGCTGGCTAGGTTGAGCTGATGAGCCAGCTGCGGATCGGTCTGCTGGGTGCCGCGAAGATCGCGAAGAGCGCCCTCATGCGCCCTGCGAAGGATGTGCCCGAAGTCGTGGTCGCTGCCATCGCAGCGCGCGACCGCGATCGCGCTCAGTCCTACGCGACGAAGCACGGCATCGAACGGGTGCACAGCTCGTACGACGACCTGATCGCCGACCCGTCGCTCGACGCCATCTACAACCCGCTCCCCAACGGCCTGCACGCGGAGTGGACGCTCAAGGCCATCGCCGCCGGCAAGCACGTGCTGTGCGAGAAGCCCTTCACGGCCAACGCCACGGAGGCTCGTGAGGTCGCCGTCGCTGCCTCGCGGGCTGGGGTGGTGGTGACCGAGGCGTTCCACTACCGCTACCACCCGCTCGCCTCCAAGATGCGATCGGTCGTGGACAGCGGCGAGCTGGGGACGATCCGCGAGATCCGGACTGCGCTGTGCTTCCCGCTCCCGCGCTTTCACGACATCAGGTACAGCTACGAGCTCGGCGGCGGAGCCATGATGGACGCCGGCTGCTATGCGCTGAACTGCCTGCGGTTGCTGGGATCTGGCGAACCGACAGTCGTCTCGGCGGTGGCCAAGCTGAAGTTCCCGAACGTCGATCGGGCGATGTCTGCCGACCTCCGCTTCGAGGACGGTTGCCTCGGTCATCTCGACGCCTCGATGTGGTCCCGGAAGCTGCTGAAGATCGGCGTCCAGGTGAAGGGGGACCGCGGCTCTCTGCGAGCGTTCAACTTCGTGGCCCCGCAGTACTTCAACCGGCTGTCCGTGACCGTGGACGGGCGCAAGCACTCGGAGCGCGTTGCCGGCGAGCCGACCTACACCCTTCAGCTGCGCTCCTTCGCAGCCTCCGTGCTGCGCGGGGAGCCCAACCTGACACCACCGGAGGACGCCATCCTCAACATGGGCCTGATCGACGACATCTACGTCGCCGCCGGGCTTTCCCGCCGAGGTGCCTAGGAGCTAGTGGGTCCTGCGCAGCACGGCGGGGCTGTTGCGCGCAGGGCGTCTGGGGTCCAGAGCGGCCAGGTGGGAGCAGCCAGGGGCCGTCCGTGGGCGAAGGTCGCGACCACCCGGAAGGGCTGACGCGCCCGGCTGTTGTCGTACACGAACGCGTCGTCCGCGAGAGGAAGCGCCTTCCCGACGTAGGTCCACACCCGCTCGAAACGACTCCGGACCTTGTCCTCAGGAACCTCGTGCCCGCCCTTGGCCACGCGGTC
>JAODNB010000262.1 GCA_025464795.1 Frankiales bacterium | reverse complement strand
CCGTCGCCGCGGCGGTCGTCGTGCACCGCCGCCGGGGCTAGCCTGCGCGCATGACAGCGCCTCAGGAGCCGGTGCAGCCAGAGGGCTACGGCCCTCCGGTCGGGTACGTGCCGCCGCCGGGATACCCGCCCGTGCAGCGGGTGCCGGGGACGAACGGCTTCGCGATCGCCTCCCTCGTCTGCAGCCTTGCCGGCTTCGCCTGGGGCGTGACCGCCGTCCTCGGCGTGGTGTTCGGCCACGTCGCCCGCAGCCAGATCCGGCAGACCGGGCAGGGCGGCGGAGGGCTGGCGCTCGCCGGCCTGATCATCGGCTACGCGTTCCTTGCCCTGTTCGCCTTCGTACTGCTTGTCATCGTCCTGTTCGTTGGGTCCTTCGCGTTCTGGGGTCGTTGATCAGCGGCTGGTCCGAGGACGTCGTCATGGCCGAGAGTTGTGCACCCGCCGCGCCCGCTAGTCTGGCCTCCTTCCCCTCCAGCCACCTGTCGGAGGAACCCCCGCTTGACCGCCCGCCTCGTCGTCCTCGTCTCGGGGAGCGGCACCACCCTGCAGGCACTGTTGGACGCCTCCGCCGACCCGGCGTGGGGCGCGTCGGTGGTGGCCGTCGGTGCCGACCGCGCAGGGACGCTCGGAGAGAAGCGCGCGCGAGACCTGGACATCCCGACGTTCGTGCTGCCCCTGGCGGACTTCGAGGACCGGCTCGACTGGGACGCTGCTCTGACCGAGCTGGTCGCTGCCCACGACCCCACGCTCATCGTGCTGGCGGGCTTCATGAAGCTCGTCGGGTCGGCCTTCCTCGAGCGGTTCGAGGGCCGGACGCTCAACACCCATCCGGCGCTGTCGCCCAGCTTCCCGGGGATGCACGGCCCTCGCGAGGCGCTGGCCTACGGCGTGAAGGTCACCGGCTGCACCCTGTTCGTCGTGGACCAGGGCATCGACACCGGCGCCATCGTCGCGCAGGCGGCGGTGCCCGTCCTCGACGACGACACCGAGGACACCCTGCACGAGCGCATCAAGACAGCCGAGCGGGCGATGCTCGTCGACGCCATCGGACGCATGGCCCGCGAGGGCTTCAGCACCAACGGACGAAAGGTCACCATCCCGTGAGTACTCAGATACCCGTTCGCCGGGCTCTTGTGAGCGTGTACGACAAGACCGGGCTGGAGGAGCTGGGTCGCGGTCTGGCCAAGGCCGGCATCGAGGTCGTGTCCACCGGCTCGACCGCCGCTCGTCTTCGCGAAGCTGGGGTCGAGGTGACCGCCGTCGACGAGCTCACCGGCTTCCCGGAGTGCCTGGACGGGCGGGTGAAGACGCTGCACCCGCGCGTCCACGCCGGCATCCTGGCCGACCGTCGACTGCCCGATCACGTGCAGCAGCTCGCGGATCTCGGCGTCGAGCCCTTCGACCTGGTGGTCGTGAACCTCTACCCGTTCCGCGACACCGTCGCGTCAGGTGCTGCCCCTGACGAGTGCGTCGAGCAGATCGACATCGGCGGTCCGACGATGGTCCGTGCCGCGGCGAAGAACCACCCGTCCGTGGCGGTCGTCGTGGACCCCTCCTCGTACGCCGAGGTGCTCGAGGCGGTCGAGGCGGGTGGCTTCAGCTTCGAGCAGCGCCGTGCCCTGGCCTCGAAGGCGTTCCAGCACACCGCGTCGTACGACGTGGCCGTCGCCTCCTGGTTCGCCAGTGCCTACGACGGGAGCGACGCCGTCGACGGGTTCCCTGCCTGGACCGGGGCGACCTGGGACCGCTCCGCGGTGCTCCGCTACGGCGAGAACCCGCACCAGCAGGCCGCGCTCTACCGGCACTGGCGTGGTGGCCTGGCGGACGCGGAGCAGCTGCACGGCAAGGAGATGTCCTACAACAACTACGTCGACGGGGATGCCGCCTGGCGCGCCGCGCACGACCATGGGGACCAGCCGACCGTCGCGATCATCAAGCACGCGAACCCCTGCGGCATCGCGGTCGGTCCCGACGTCGCCACGGCCCACCTGCGCGCGCACGAGTGCGACCCCGTGTCGGCCTTCGGGGGCGTGATCGCGACCAACGTCCCGGTGTCGCTGGCCATGGCCGAGAAGGTCAGCGAGATCTTCACCGAGGTCGTGCTGGCCCCCTCTTACGAGGCGGGTGCGGTCGAGCTGCTGTCGAAGAAGCCCTCCATCCGCTTGCTGAAGGTTGGTGCCGGAACGCTCGACCCGGTGGAGTTCCGGCCGATCTCAGGTGGCGTCCTCATGCAGGTCGCCGACCGCCTCCAGGCCCCGGGCGACGACCCGTCCGCGTGGACGCTCGCGGTCGGGGACCCCGTTGATGCCGAGACGCTCGCCGACCTCGCCTTCGCCTGGCGCGCGGTGCGCGCGGCGAAGTCCAACGCGATCCTGCTCGCCTCCGGCGGCGCCTCCGTCGGTGTCGGCATGGGCCAGGTGAACCGTGTCGACTCCTGCCGCCTCGCCGTCACCCGCGCCGGCTCGCGCGCCGCAGGTTCCGTCGCAGCGTCCGACGCCTTCTTCCCGTTCGCCGACGGACCGCAGATCCTGCTCGACGCCGGGGTCCGCGCCATCGTCGAGCCAGGCGGGTCGGTGCGCGACGACGAGACGATCGAGGCCTGTCGTGCGGCCGCTGTCCCGCTCTACTTCACGGCCACCCGGCACTTCTTCCACTGAGCCCCGCCGGCGCTTCCGCGCAGAGCTCGGGCGAGTACCGCAGGTCTTCGGGGCCTTCAGACCTGCCGGAGTCGCCCCAGGATCCGCGGGCGCCGGGCGAAGGCGCGCTCAGGGGCGGGTGCGCAGGGCCAGCACGACCATGCCCGCGAGGACCAGGACGACGGTCCCGATCGAGCCCTGCAGGTTGCGACGTCGGCGCGCTGCCTCATCGGCGTACCAGGGAGCCTCCTTCAGGGGATCTCCCTGCAGGTCGATGCCTTGCTGGCGGAGCGCCCGCTCGCGCAGGCTCGTGCGCATGAACAAGCAGATCGCACCGACGACGAACACCACCGTCCCGACCCGGCCGGGGTCCCCGCCGAGGGCGGCCGTGATGGCGCCGCCGACGACCAGCACGGCGGCCAGCGCAGGAGCACCGGCACGCAGCAGCCAGCCTCGCCCGGCGATGTCGTCGCGTACCCAGTCCGCGTGCGAGGGACCGACGCGCCAGCCGAGGAAGCGGTAGGCGAGCAGGACCCCGGGCGGCGGCTTGGACACGGTCGAAGCGTAGGTGCGCCCGCCCAGAAGCAGCCCACTAGGCTGGCTGCGTGACCTACGGATGCGCGCGATGACGGCCCGTCTGCTCCCCGGGGCCCCGGTGGCCGAGGCGGTCTTCGCGGACCTGGTCCCACGGATCGCCAAGCTCAAGGAAGCTGGGCACACCCCAGGCCTCGGAACCGTGCTGGTCGGCGGTGACTCCGCGTCTGCCGGCTACGTCGGGATGAAGATGGCCAAGGCTGACGAGCTCGGCTTCAACAGCCCGCACGAGCGCCTCGGCGACGACGCGACGACAGCCGACGTGGTGGCGGCGATCCGTCGCCTCAACGAGGACCCCGCCTGCGACGCGATGCTGGTGCAGCACCCGACGCCGAAGCAGGTCGACTTCGAGGCAGCGCTGCTCGAGATGGACCCCGACAAGGACGTCGACGGCCTGCACCCGGTCAACATGGGTCGGCTCGCGCTGTCGATGCCCGGACCGGTCCCGTGCACCCCCGCAGGCATCGAGGCGCTGCTGGCTCACTACGAGATCGCGGTGGCCGGTCGAGAGGTCTGCATCCTCGGGCGCGGGACCACCCTGGGGCGGCCGCTCGCCCTGCTCCTGTCGCAGAAGCGCGACACGGCGAACGCTGCGGTCACGGTGGTGCACACGGGCGTGCCGAACTGGGCCGACTACACCCGCCGCGCGGAGATCGTCATCGCCGCAGTCGGGGTCCCCTACATCCTGCAGCCCGAGCACATCACCGAGGGCGCGACCGTGATCGGCGGCGGCGTGCGGTACGAGGGCAAGAAGCTGCTTCCCGACGTCGACGAGGCCTGCAACGACAAGGCCGGGGCGATCACGCCACGCGTCGGGGGGGTCGGACCGACGACCGTCGCGATGCTGTTCAAGAACTGCGTCGAGGCTGCAGAACGCAGGGCGTTCTCCTAGCCTGCGCGGCGGACCTCGGCGTCTTCGGGCAGCGGACGAACGACACCGGCGCTGATGACCTCGTTGGCCAGCCGCGCACGACGGTTGACCCCCTCGCCGATCCGGAACTTCTGGTAGAGCCGCAGCAGGTGCTGCTTGACGGCGGCCTCCGTCACGACCAGCTCGTCCGCGATGTCGTGCGCCGTCGCGGGGGCCACGAAGGCGTCCTGCTGGAGGGCCGGCCGGCACAGCGACGTGAGCACCTCGACCTCGCGCCGCGTCAGGTCGGGGGCTGAGATGCGGCGGAGCTCGACGGTGTCGTCTCCTGCCAGCGCGCTGACGCCGCTCACCCGCGTGCGCACGGTGCCGAACGACAGCACGTCCCCGTCCGCCAGGACGCGCTGGCCCACGGGACGGCCGTTCACGCGGGTCCCGTTGACCGAGAGCCCGAGGTCGGACACGTAGAGGTGCGGTCCGCGCCGGATCAGCTCGGCGTGCAGGCGCGAGACGCTCGGGTCGTCGAGCGAGATGTCCACCCCGGCGCCGCGGCCCACGGTGGTGAGGTCCTTGGGGACGGCGAAGCCCTGTCCGGTGTCCTCCACTCGAAGGTGAGGCGTGGTCACGGAGGTCCCTCCAACGGGTGACGGTGATCTGTCCTTGCGGTAGCCCTACCCCCGTCCCCTGTGGTCACACCTGGCTATGGTGCGGGCATGCCCCTGACGGACTTGCGTCCGACGCTGGACCCCACGCACCTGGCCGTGGCGCGCTGGCCGACCGGCTGGCGCCCGGAGCAGCTCCCCAGTGGCTTCTTCGGGCTGGTCGAGGACGCGTCCGAGGTCACGCTCGTCTGCGCGGAGCAGAGCCAGCCCGCCGGGTCACTGGAGCTCGAACAGGGCTGGCGTCGGATCACCTTCGCGGGCCCGCTGCCCTGGGAGCAGGTGGGCTTCCTGGCAGACGTGGCCTCGCGCCTGGCGGCGGCTCAGATCCCCTTCACGAGCATGGCAGGCTTCACCACCGACCACGTCCTCGTGCGCGCTGCGCAGGCCGACCTGGCGGTCGCGGTCCTGCGCGGCGAGCAGCCCCCGCCGGCCCGCCCCGGCACGACGAACCCGTGAAGCGGGAGCTGCCCCTCCTGGCGGTGGTCCTCGTCGTCGGCGCCGGGCTGTTCGCTGCGGGCGTGCTGCACACCTGGCGCTGGGGCTCGGGCATCGTCGGGCTGGGCTTCTGCTTCGCCGCAGCGCTCCGTCTGACGCTGCCCGCCCGTCAGGCCGGGCTGCTCGTGGTGCGCTCGCGGGGGGTGGACGCCGCCGTCCTGCTCGTCC
>JAODNB010000244.1 GCA_025464795.1 Frankiales bacterium | reverse complement strand
GCGATCCATCCGCCGGCGCTCTGCACCCGTCCGTCGGGAAGCAGCAGCTTGCTGCACACAGCCCCCACGCGCGGCTCGGCCTCGAGCGGTCCCAGCAGGGCCGGCAACCAGCCCGACCGAACGACGGCGTCGTTGTTGAGGAGCACCGTGTATGGCGTCGTCACGTGCTCGAGGGCCAGGGCCACGCCTCCGGCGAAGCCGACGTTGCGGTAGCTCTCGACCACTTGCACGGTGGGGTACCGAGCGGCCAGCAGGTCCTTCGTACCGTCCTGCGAGTCGTTGTCCACGACGAGGACCTGCGCTCCCTCGGTCAGCACCGCGTCCAGGCAGTCCGGGAGCAGGTGCGCACCGTTCCAGGTGATGATGACCACCGTTGCAGACGTGACGGCGCTCAGGGCTTCTGCTCCAGCTTGGCGATCTGGCCGGCGAGCTCCGCGAGCTGCGTGCGCTCCTCGAGGGCGACGTATTCGTACAGCTTGCGGGCGCGACGCGCGGCTCCGAAGAACGCTCGACGTCCAGGGCTCGTGACCCAGGGGTTGGCGACGCCCGGGGGGAAGCGGAGCCGGCCGGCCTCGAGGTCGAAGCGGTGCCAGCGGGTGATCTTCTCGAACGCCTGCTTCTCCGGGGCCGTGGTGTCGAGCGCCGTGGCGATGCCCTCGAACAGGTGCCCGGGGCGGTACAGCTCGGGGTAGAAGTTCTCGAACGTCAGGTCCTCCGGACGTTGCCAGTACGGCCACTCGTGCGGGTACTGGGGCCAGCACATGGTGCGGAAGGTGCGGACCTCACCGAACCGCTCGGGCGCGACCAGCCGTCCGTGGTTCAGGGGCAGCGACCACTCGCACAGCTCCGTGGAGTCCGTGAGCCGTGCGGCTGCCTCGAAGGCCTCGAGGAACAGCTGCTTGTCGAGGGCCTGCGGCATGTGCGAGGCGAAGCAGAGGTGGCCGGCGCCCAGGTAGCTCAGCGCCAGGTACGACGCGTGCTGCCCCGCGTCGTAGGTGCTCTCGTTGCGTCGCCACAGGGCGAGGTCGTAGAAGGCGTAGCTCAGGATCCGGCCGTCCTCGAAGAACAGCGAGGGAGCGACCGGCTTCAGGGGTCGGTAGTCGTCGTCGGACTGCAGGAAGACGTCGTCGAGCGGACCGCGTTCGGCGAGCACCTTGCGCAGGAAGGCGTTGCGGGCCGTGTGGCTGACCGGCTTGTCCCTGCCCGAGAGCAGGCTGTCCTCATCGACGATGACGACCTCGGGGATGTCTGCCTCACCGATGGACCTGCGCATCGCCTGCAGCGACGTGGTCGGGCACAGGACGACTGCCTGACGCACCCACGGCATGAAGTGCCGCACGTAGCCGAGCGTCTCGGCGAGGACCTCCGGCCGGTTCGACAGGTAGGCGATCTGGTCGGGTGCACCGCCAGACGCCATGGCTCTGACCCTAGCGGACCCAAGCGCTCAGGACGTCCGGCCACGGAGCAGCTTGCCCGCGCGGTTCGCGACCCGGCGAGCGAGCAGACCGGCTCCTCCGCGGTCCAGGTACTGCTTGGCCAGTGCCACCTCGCCGCGCCACCCGGACGGACCGGGGGTCGGGGCGCGGACGACGTCGAAGGGCTGGGCCAGGTGCAGCTGCACGACCTTGTCGGTGAGGTCTGGTGCCCGGCGGGGGTCGCGGCAGAACGCGAGCAGCGGTGCCAGCGCCCGGTCCCAGCGGTACTCCTCCGCAAGCGCGCGCGACGCCGACGCGCAGGCCTCGCGCCGCGCGTCGTCCTCGACCAGGGAGAGCAGCGCCTCTGCCAGTGCGTCGACGTCACCAGGAGGGACGGTGGCGCCGATCCCGCGAGAGGCGATCACGTCGGCGAACACGTCTCCGTCGGTGGCGACCACAGGCAGCCCGGCCCACAGGTAGTCCAGGACCCGGGTGCGGAAGGAGAAGGCGGTCTCGATGTGGTCGAGGTGCGTCGACACCCCGATGTCGGCCTCGAGCAGGAAGCTGCCGCGCTCGTCGTAGGGAACCCAGCCCTCGTTGAAGAAGACGTGCGTGCCGGTGAGCCCGAGCTCGTCCGCCAGCGCGCGGGATGCGGCGGCCATCTGCATGGCCGGCACCGCAGGGTTCGGGTGCTTGCCGCCCAGGAAGAGCAGCCGGACGTCGTCGCGTGTCTCGCGAACCTTCTGCACGGCCCGGATGAGGGTCAGCGGGTCGAACCAGTTGTAGATGCCGCCGCCCCACAGCAGCAGCACGTCGTCCGCGCCGATCCCAGGGATGACGCCGCGGATGGCAGCACGGGTGTGCTGCGGCGGCACGTCGTCGACGCCGAACGGGACCAGGTCGATGAGGGAGCTCAGCGAGCCGTCGGCGTCGTAGGTCAGGGGGTTGACCCGTCCCAGGGACGCGAGGGCGCCCAGCCAGAAGTCGCGCTGCTTCCCGCTGGCCGCGAGGAAGAAGTCGCCTCGACGGATGGCGCTGTTGAGCACCGCGGTCGCGTTGTGGACCTTGGCGAGCCGGTCGCGGTGACTGAGGCCACGGGAGTTCTCGAGGTTCTCGAGGTGGTAGGGGTCGTAGAGGTCGACGACGACCGTGGCGTCGGAGCGTGCGATCGCCGGGTGGTCGAGCAGCACGCTCCCCTGCACGACCCAGACGTCGGTTCGGGCGAGCAGCTCCGCGGGGTCGTCCAGGTGCCGGACGGCGAAGCGGCCGTCGCTGTCCAGCGAGCAGGCTGCGGTGGTGACGAGCTCGACATCGTGCTCTGCGCAGAGGGCGGCCGCGAACTGCCAGGCCCGGATGGCGGGCCCTGCCATGGCTGGTGCCAGCACGTCGCCCGTGGCGACGACGACGCGCCGACGGGACTCAGCTGGCAGCGGCACGGCGTCACTGTAGGAGACCGGTAGTTTGCAGCGATGTCTGCAGCCATCCAGCCCCGGTTCTGGCTCTGGCGCCTGCCCGCGTCCTTCCGCCCACCGGCGGTCGTCTGGGCGCTCGCGGTGCTGGCCTTCTTCCTGTCGGTCAGCGCCAGCCTGGCCCTGCCGTCCTACCTCGGGTACGACGAGCCGCAGCACGTGGACATGGTGGTGTCCCTGGTCTCGGGAGACGGCTGGCCCGCCCCTGGCGACCGCCACGTCTCGCAGGGGGTCGCGCGGAGCTCGGGCTTCTACTACGGGCAGCAGCTCAAGACCCGTCCGCTCGACAAGGGCCTCACGGACGTCCCACCGAGGGGACAGCGCCCGTCCCTCGGAGACCTCGGCGGCGACGCCTCGGCCGGTGGCCTGCCGAACCAGATCGTCCAGCACCCTCCGCTCTACTACGCCGGCGAGGCGCTGGTCGTGAAGCTGCTGGGCGCGCAGGACTGGCCCTACGACAAGCTCGTCGGCCTGCTGCGGATCCTCACCGCGCTGCTCTGCGCTCCGCTGCCGGTCCTCGTCTGGGGGATCGCGAACCGACTGCGTGCCGGGCCCCCCGCCGCGGTCTGCGCAGCCGTGCTGTCCGTCGGCGTGCCCGGGCTGAGCCGCGTCGCGGGACTGGTGAACAACGACGGCATGCTCATCATCAGCACCACCGCTCTGCTGCTCGGGCTGACCTACGTGGCCACCGGGGACCTCACGCGCAGGACGGGGATCGTCGTCGGGCTCCTCACGGGTCTCGCTCTGCTGTCCAAGGGCTTTGCGCTCACGTTCCCGCTCCTCGTGGTGCTGGCGTACCTCATGGGCATGCGTCGGGAGCGGGTCCGTGCCTTGGTCCCGCTGGCGTGGGCTCTCGGCGTCGGGTTCGTCACCGGGGGGCTGTGGTGGGTGCGCAACCTCCTGCTGTTCGGAGCCATCCAGCCGTCGGGCTTCGGCGACCAGCTCAGCAAGGTCACCGGGGCGAAGGTCGTTCCTCGCGGCTACATCGACACCGCCGGGTTCTGGAACGTCGTGCAGGACCGGCTGACCCGCACCTTCTGGGGCGGCGTCGGCATCGCGAACCGACCCACGCTGACGAAGGACACCGGGACGGCGCTGTGCATCGCGGTCGGGGTCCTGGTCGTCCTGGGAGTCGCGCTCGGGATGCGCGAGCGTCGCAACCGCGGTCCGCTGCTGCTGCTGCTCCTGCCCGTGCCCCTGGTCTTCGGTCTGCTGGTCAACAACTCCTGGCGCGACTTCGTCTCCTACAAGCAGACGACGGGCTTGCAGGGGCGCTACCTGTACTGCGGCATCGCGGGCTTGGCGGTCGCCGTGGCGATCGCGCTCGACCGCGCCCTGGGCCGCTGGCGTGGGGCGCTGCCTGTGCTGACGGCGGCTCTGGTGGTGTGGTTCCAGTACACGCACTCGGTGCGGCTCATCAACGGGCTGTGGCTCGGACCAGGACGCACCGGTGGCCTCCGCCAGGCGGTCAAGGGCATGGAGGTCATCACGCCGTGGGGAGCCGGCTTCGTGGGCACCGTGCTCGTCCTGACTCTCCTGTCAGCCCTCGGCGTCCTCGGGCTCGCCGCGCACGGCATGTTCGCGCGGGTGACGGCGCCAGAGGCCGAGCCCCAGCAGACCAGCCACAGCGAGAGCTGACAGCACCAGGCCGGGCCGCAGGTTCGCCGGCCGGTAGGACAACCGGACCACGTGAGATCCCGGTCCGACGGCCACCGCCACGAGGGCGTGGTCGGCGTCGAGCAGCTTCGCCCGAGCACCGTCCACGGTGACGCCCCAGCCGGCCTGCAACCCGTCTGCCACGACCAGGTAGCCGCTGCCCTGGGCCTGAACCTTCGCCTCGACCGCGTCAGGTCCGTCCGACAGTGGCGTGACCGTGGCCCTGGCGCCCGCGGCGTGGTCGACGTTCGAGGCCAGCAGCACAGCCCCCGCCTTGGCCGCAGACGTCGAGGCCAGCTTCAAGCTGTCCGCTCCTTGCGGGACCTCGATGACCGACGACGCCCAGCGCAGCCGGGGCAGCGCCCGGGTGCGCTCCCAGACCGCCCCCGAGACGGACGCCTGCACGACGCGCAGCCCGTCGGCAGCGGGT
>JAODNB010000230.1 GCA_025464795.1 Frankiales bacterium | reverse complement strand
GGGGACAGGGACCGGCTGAGGTACTCGACGTGAACACCTGCCCCGCCGTAGACCTCCGGTGGCCACTCGCGTGTCAGGATCCCGATGCGCATGGCCAGCACGCTAGTGGGAGAGGATCAAGGGCATGACAGAACCGAAGGTCCTCGGCATCGTCCTCGCGGGCGGCGAGGGCAAGCGCCTGAACCCGCTCACTGCTGACCGTGCCAAGCCGGCAGTGCCCTTCGGGGGCATCTACCGCCTCGTGGACTTCGTGCTCAGCAACCTCGTCAACGCGGGCTACCTCCGGATCGTCGTGCTCACCCAGTACAAGAGCCACTCGCTCGACCGCCACATCACCACGACGTGGCGCATGTCGAGCCTGCTGGGCAACTACGTGACGCCCGTGCCGGCGCAGCAGCGCCTCGGCCCGCAGTGGTTCAAGGGCTCGGCCGACGCGATCCACCAGAGCCTCAACCTCGTGTACGACGAGCAGCCCGACCACATCGTCGTGTTCGGCGCCGATCACGTCTACCGGATGGACCCGCGCCAGAGGGTCGAGCAGCACGTCGCCAGCGGCGCGGGGGTGACGGTGGCGGGCATCCGGGTGCCGAAGAGCGAGGCGCACGGCTTCGGGGTGATCCAGACGAGCGACGGCCGGCGGATCGACGCGTTCCTCGAGAAGCCCGACAACCCACCGGGGATCCCCGGGGACGAGGGCATGGTCTACGCGAGCATGGGCAACTACGTCTTCTCGACGGAGGCCCTGCTCGAGGCGGTGAGGCTCGACGCAGGAGACGAGGGCTCGGTCCACGACATGGGCGGCAACATCATCCCGATGATGGTCGCCAAGCAGGGCGCGGAGGTCTACGACTTCGACCAGAACGTCGTACCGGGTTCGACCGAGCGCGACAAGGGCTACTGGCGCGACGTGGGGACCCTCGACAGCTACTACGACGCCCACATGGACCTCGTCGCCGTGCACCCTGTCTTCAACCTCTACAACCGGCACTGGCCGATCCTCACCAGTGCGCCCGGGCTGCCGCCGGCGAAGTTCGTCTTCGACGAACCGGGCCGGATCGGGACAGCCATCAACAGCCTGGTGAGCCAGGGCGTCATCGTGTCCGGTGGCACCGTGCGCAAGTCGATCCTGAGCCCCGGTGTGCGCGTCCACTCCCGGGCCGAGGTCGACAGCAGCGTCCTGATGCACGGCGTCGACGTCGGCAACGGAGCAGTGGTGCGGAACGCTATCCTCGACAAGAACGTCGTCATCTGGCCAGGCGCCAAGATCGGCGTCGACCGCGAGCACGACCTCGCCCGCGGCCTCACCGTCACCGACTCCGGTGTCGTCGTGCTCGGCAAGGGCGAGCAGGTCCTCGCTTAGGAGACGGAGAGGGAGACCTCGATGTTGCCGCGCGTGGCGCGGGAGTAGGGGCAGACCTGGTGCGCCTTCTCCATCAGCTCCTGGCCCTGCTCGGCCGACAGCGTCGGGAACGCACCGACCAGGGAGACGGCGAGACCGAAGCCCTGATCGTCCGCACCGATGCTGACGTGCGCGGTGATCGAGGAGCCCGTGACGTCGACCTTCGCCTTGCCGGCGACGAGCTTCAGCGCGGAGTGGAAGCAGGCGGAGTAGCCGGCGGCGAACAGCTGCTCCGGGTTGCTGGCGTCGCCACCGGGGCCGCCCATCTCCTTCGGGACGGCGAGCATGAGGTCGATGACGCCGTCGTCGCTGACGACCTCGCCCTCACGTCCGCCGCGGGCTGTGGCCACGGCCGTGTACATCGCATCCATCCGCGGATGGTGTCACGTACGGTCTTGCGGTGCGCTTACCTCCTGCTCTCGCAGCCGTCGTCCTGCTGCTGACCGCGTGCGGGGGCGGCGGCTCCTCGACGCCGAAGCCGACGGCGGCAGCCGGGATCCAGTCGTTCACCGGGCTCAGCCACGAGCACCTGAAGAAGGGCGAGTACCCGTACAGCTATCCGCAGTCGCCGCCGGTGGGTGGGAAGCACGCGGCGGCCTGGCTGCAGTGCGTCGTCTACACCGCTGAGCTGCCGAAGGAGAACGCCGTCCACTCCGAGGAGCACGGTGGGATCTGGCTGACCTACCAGCCTTCCCTTGCGGCAGCGGACATCGCGAAGCTCGCGCTGCTCCACGAGACGAGCGTCAACTACGTGATGGTGTCGCCCTACCCCGGTCAGGACTCCCCGGTCATCGCCTCGACGTGGGGGCTGCAGCTGAAGGTCCAGAGCGTCGACGACCCGCGACTGCTGGCGTTCATTCGCCAGTACGCCGGCGGCAACCAGGGCGGGGAGCAGGGCGCCGGCTGCACGCAGAACGGCGCGACCCTCGAGCAGGCGCTGGCCTACGACGAGTCGCTGCGCGGTTAGGCGACGGGCTGGCGCAGCCGCTGCGTGAGGGAGTGCGCGTCGAGCTGGGCGGCCTCGGTGCTGCTGATCCAGTCGTGCAGCAGCGTCGCGAGCCGTCGCGGCTCCGTGAGGTGCGGGAAGTGCCCGGACTGCGCGAAGACCTCGAGCCGAGCCGACGGCAGCGACTCAGCGACCGTGAGCCCGTGCTGGACGGGGATGATCGCGTCCTTGCCGCCCCAGACGACGAGCAGCGGCAGGTCCGTCGCGAGGTAGAGCCGGTCGCGGCCGTCGACGCGTTGGCCCCGGACGTCGATGACAGAGCGGGCCGTGTGGACGAAGGCCTCGCGAGTGGCGGGGTCCCCGAGCGAGCCGAAGCCGACCAGGGCTTCGCGCAGGCCCGCCGGCACGAACCGTCCGACGACGCTGTCGAGGCCGCGGCCGGCCTTGCGGACCCAGGAGCCGGCGATGAGGGGGAGCACGAGCTCCGCACCGGGAAGGGTGGCGGCGCGCAAAAAGGGCGAGACCTCGGGGCCGAGGCCACCGGCGCTGACCAGCGCGAGCCGCTCGATGCGCTCCGGGAACTGGTAGGCGAACTGCATCGCGATGCCGCCGCCGAGGCTGTGGCCGACGAGGCTGACCCGGTCGTGACCGAGTGACGCCAGCAGGTCGCGGACGCCGCAGGCGTGCGCGCCGAGGGAGTAGTCGCCACGGGGCTTGGCGGACAGGCCGTGACCGAGCAGGTCGGGCGCGATCACCCGGTAGTGGTCGCCCAGGGTCGCCATCACCTGCTCCCACTGCGCAGCGCGCGAGGCGATGCCGTGGATCAGGACGACGACCGGGCCGCGCGTGCCCGCGTGGGCGTAGCGCACCAGGTTGCCGTGCACGGACAGCTCGTCAACGCGTACCTCAGCCATGCTCCTACGGTGTTACCGGCGGTAACAGATGTCAAGGTGACGCTTGACACGACGCGCTGCGGAGGCCACTGTTACCGGCGGTAACAGGAGGCCAGAGTGACCGTCACAGAGCTGCGCGACGCCCCCGGCGTCGGCACCCGCATCGACGCGTTCGACGCTGTCGACCGCGCGGCGCCCTACGGCGTCCAGCTGCGCCAGATCCCCGCGGCGGCAGCGGCGTTCCGGGCCGACTTCCTCACCACCGGGAAGCCGGCCGAGGTGGTCACCAAGGACCTCGTCACCCTGCCGTACCCGACTCGCTTCGGGTTGTGGCGCGCGGCCCTGACGCCCTCGCCCTACCTGTCGATCACCAACCGGATGCTCGTGATCCGCTGGCCCGGCAACGTGCTTGTCTTCGAGCCGAGCGACCACGAGCGCGGGGAGTACACGCCGTACTTCGCCCGCTTGAACGCGCAGACACCCGGGTTCGTGCAGGACCGCATCGTCACCCGGCACGGCACGGTGCTCGAGAACCTGGCCGCGCTCGGCATCGCGCCCGAGGAGGTCACCTACCTCGCCTTCGACCACCTGCACACGCAGGACGTCCGCCGCTGGATCGGCACCTCCACCGAGCCCGGCGCCTTCCCGAACGCCAAGCTCGTCGTGCAGCGCGACGAGCTCGACGCGATCGCCGACCTGCACCCGCTGCAGCTGCCCTGGTACCAGCCGGAGACCTACGCGGACCTGCGGCTCGAAGCCGTCGCCGCGATCGACGGCGACGTCCTGCTCGGTCCCGGGGTCGCGCTCCTGGCGACCCCCGGGCACACCTTCGGCAACCAGTCGCTCGTCCTCAGCACGAACGACGGCGTGTGGGCGGTCAGCGAGAACGTCATCGCCGTCGAGGCGATGGTCCCCGAGCACTCGAAGATCCCCGGCGTCGCCAAGTCGGCCAGGACCTGGGGCCGCGAGTTCATCCTCAACACCAACACCCCCGAAGGCCTGGCCGACCAGTACAACTCCCTCCTCAAGGAGAAGTCGATCGTCGACCAGTCGCAGCGGAACGCGGACTTCCCGCAGTTCCTCCCCAGCTCAGAGCTCACCCCGTCCCCGTACTTCCCCGGCACGAAGCCCACCTTCGTCTCCGGCTCGATCACCCACAGGAGCGTCTAAGACATGGCCGACTTTTCCCTCTCGCTGAACGAAGACCAGGTCACGCTGCAGAAGTGGCTGCACGAGTTCTCCACCAACGTCATCCGCCCCGCTGCCTCGGAGTGGGACGAGCGCGAGGAGACTCCCTGGCCGATCATCCAGGAGGCCGCGAAGGCGGGCATCTACTCCCTCGACTTCTTCGCCAGCACCTGGGGGGACGAGACCGGCATCAGCCTGCCGATCACGATGGAGGAGCTGTTCTGGGGTGACGCGGGCATCGGCCTGTCGATCGTCGGGACGACCCTCGGCCTCGCCGGCATCCTCGGCAACGGCACCCCGGAGCAGCTCGCCGAGTGGGCGCCCCAGTGCTTCGGCACCCCGGACGACGTGAAGCTCTGCGCCCTCGCGGTGTCGGAGCCGAACGCCGGCTCCGACGTCTCCTCGATGAAGACCACAGCGGTGTACGACGAGAAGACCGACGAGTTGGTCCTCAACGGCGTCAAGACCTGGATCACCAACGGCGGCATCGCCGACGTGCACGTCGTCGTCGCCTCCGTCGACCCGGCGCTGAAGGCCCGCGGGCAGGCGTCCTTCGTCCTGGGTCCGGACTCCAAGGGCCGCGGCCTGGCCCAGGGCCAGAAGTTCCAGAAGCACGGCATCCGCGCCTCCCACACGTCCGAGGTGATCCTCGACAACTGCCGGATCCCCGGCTCGCAGCTGCTCGGCGGCAAGGAGAAGCTCGACGCGCGCCTCGCCAAGGGTCGCGAGCGGATGGCGGCGATCGAGCGCGGCGAGACGCTGGCGTCCACCCGGGAGAAGGGCGGCCAGGCCGCCATGGCGACCTTCGAGGCCTCACGCCCGTCCGTCGGCGCCCAGGCCGTCGGCATCGCCCGCGCCGCCTACGAGTACGCCCTCGAGTACTCCAAGACCCGCGAGCAGTTCGGCCGTCCGATCGTGCAGAACCAGGGCATCGCGTTCCAGCTCGCCGACATGAAGACCAAGATCGACGCGTCCCGCCTGCTGGTGTGGCGGGCCGCCTGGATGGGCCGCAACGGGGTGCCGTTCACGGCGGGCGAGGGCTCGATGAGCAAGCTGTACGCCGGCGAGACCGCGGTCGAGGTCACCGACAAGGCCATCCAGATCCTCGGCGGCAACGGCTACACCCGCGAGTACCCCGTCGAGCGGTGGCACCGCGACGCGAAGATCTACACGATCTTCGAGGGCACCTCCGAGATCCAGCGCCTGATCATCTCGCGCGCCATCAGCGGACACCAGATCCCCTGATGACGGTCCTGCAGGACCGGGACGCCCGGCGAGAAGTGCTTCTCGCCGCGGCGGACCGCGTCGTGCAGCGGGACGGGGCGTCGGCCTCCATGGCGGCCATCGCCGCTGAGGCCGGCATCACGAAGCCGATCCTGTACCGGCACTTCGGCGACAAGAGCGGCCTGTACGCGGCGCTGGCCGAACGGCACACCGACAGCCTGCTCGACGCCCTCGTCGACGCGCTGACGGGTGGCGGCACGCCGCGGGAGCGGGTCCACCGCACGATCGACACCTACCTGGCCACGATCGAGCAGCAGCCGCAGGTCTACCGGTTCCTCGTCCAGTCCGAGGAGGCGGCCTCCGCCCACGGGCAGGTCCGCGGGTTCCTGCGGCGGCTGCAGGAGCTGCTGGCCGCCGGCATCGCGCACGAGCTGGCCCTGGAGGCCGAGGACCTTCGCTCGTTCGTGTGGGCGGCCGGGATCGTGGGCATGGTCCAGTCAGCAGGCGAACGCTGGCTGGAGGTGCAGGACTGCTCGCGCGACGCTCTTGCCGGGCTGCTGACGGACCTGCTCTGGGGCGCGTACGGCAGCTCCGCCGACTGATCCAGGTACCCTCTGCCGCTCCACCCAGAAGATCACCCAGATTTCTCGCCCCCAACGGGCACAGATCGACGCCCCCGTGCGTTGTCCCCCGGGCCGGCCGCTTCAGGCAATCCGCAAGCCGCACAAAGACAGAGATGAGCCCAAGACCATGGCTACCGATTACGACACCCCCCGCCGTTCCGAGGCAGACGACCTCGGAGAAGACAGCCTCGAGGAGCTGAAGGCCCGCCGGGCCGAGGCCCAGTCGAGCAGCGTCGACGTCGACGAGACCGAGCTCGCTGAGGCCCTCGAGCT
>JAODNB010000193.1 GCA_025464795.1 Frankiales bacterium | reverse complement strand
GTCGACGGTCACGGTGATGGTGTACGTCCCGGGGGTCGCGTACGTGTGGTCCTTCACGTACGTCACGTCATCGCCGTGCGGCTGGTACGGGCCGGGGCGAGTTGTCGGGCTCGGCGCCGGGCGGCAGCTCGCCGGGGCACCGGGGCCGTTCGTGACGGACCCGTCCCCCCAGCTGACCTGCCCGAGGCGGATGGTGCCGTCCCCGTCTACAGCGTGGGCCTTGAGGTAGGGCGCCGGGTGGCCGGTGTCGCCATCGGGGTCGTAGCCGACCTCCGCGAGGTACAGGGCGGTGTAGTGCCGGGAGGGCTTCGGGTAGGCGTAGCGGGTGGCCGCGGACGGGCTCGGCGACGCCGTGACGGTCACGGGACGCTTCGGCGTCACGATCGCGACGGGCGAGGGTGAGGGTGAAGGCGAGGGTGAGGGTGACGCCGTCGGGGTGTCGCTGGCGGCCGGAGACGGCGCGGTCTCGCTCGGGGTCGGCAACGGCGCCGCCGTGGAGGAGCCCTGGTCGTCGCCGGAGTCCGTCGCGTCCTTCAGCGCGACGGCAGCCCCGCCGGCGAGCACGAGAGCGACCAGGAAGGACCCGCCCACGACCAGCCGGGGATGCGCCATCTGCCGAGCATAGGCAACGCAACGCGCTGCCGGGGAGGTCAGAAGCGGGTACGGAGCTCCGGCCACGTGCCGGCGAAGCCAGGGTGCAGGGGCAACGACAGGACGCCGTCGACCGGGACCCAGCGCACGTCGGTGGACTCCCGGTCGAGGGCGTGGACGGCCAGCTCCGACGCTGCCGACGCCAGCACCGTGGTGTAGCTCCACGCGCCGTGGTCGTCGACGAGCTCACCGATCACCCGGACGGCCTCGACGTCCAGCCCGGTCTCCTCGAAGGCCTCACGCAGCGCCGTCTGCACGGCCGACTCCGACGAGCCGCGAGCACCGCCGGGCACGCCCCAGGTGTCACCGTGGTGGCTCCAGGACGCGCGGTGCTGCATGAGGATGGTCGGCCCCGGAGCCACCAGGAGCAGACCAGCCGCTCCGAAGACGCCCCAGTGCCGATGCCCCTGGGCGCACTGCTGCCAGCCGTCGCCGTCCTTCACAGGTGCGAGACGTAGGACTCGGGGCCCATGACGAGCCAGGTGTCCGCCGTGATCCACCGCACCAGGTAGTTGATGTCGGCCTCGTCGAACGACACGCAGCCCGACGTGGCGACCCCGATGCTCTGGTGCAGGAAGATGGCCGATCCGCGTCCGTAGACAGCGGGGTTGTCGTTGAAGCCGACGGCCACGACGTAGCGGTAGGCGGTGCGTCGGGACGCGTACAGGTCCTCGTCGCGCGAGGTGCATGCCCGATGGGCCCACCGGTTGTAGTCGGCCCGCTCGCCCGACCAGCACGACTGCGGAACCACTGCCTTCCAGCCGATGCGTGAGCCCGGGTTCGGCGCGGATCCGAAGGCGTAGCGCAGGTGGAACTTCCCGGCCGGCGTGGTCCCGTCGCCCTCGTGCCGCGAGGACGCGGACCGGAAGCCGTTCCGGCCGAGGTGCACGGGCATGGACCCCCGTGCGACGTGCCACGTGCCGTTGACCTTCTGCCAGGCCGTGGCGGTCCCGGTGGTCGACGAGGCCGTCGGGCCGGTGACGATCAGGGCCCGGGTCGCTGATCCCAGGTGACCGAGGACCGGGGGCGTCGCAGCGTCCGCCGGCGCCGCCAGGAGCACCAGCAGCAGGAGCGGGAGCAGGCGGCGGATCACCCGCAGCACCCTCCGCCGCAGCAACCGCCGCCCGACGAGGCCGGCGCGGCCGCAGCGCCGCCTACCGCGACCGGCGTGAACACCCGCGTCGTCTCCGTGTGCCCCTGGGGGCAGACCGCCGGCTCCACCGAGGAGATGCTGCGACGCACCTCGAACGCGGTGTCACAGGTCCGGCACCGGAAGTCGTAGCTGGGCATGCCTCGGATCCTAAGCCCCGTGCCGGCCCTGGCCGGAGACGAACTGCGCCGCCCCTCCGACGCCGGCAGACAGGGACTTCATGCCGTGAGCCCACTCGTTCGCGAGCGCGTCGTCGAGGGACAGTCCCCACTGCTCCAGAAGTGACAGCCGGTCCTCCCGCGCGCACAGCTGCGGGAGGGCGGCCAGCTCGTGCGCCCAGGCGACCGCCTCCGCCAACGCCTCCCCTGCGCGGGCGACGCGGTTCACCAGTCCGATCCGCAGTGCCTCGTCCGGCAGGACCGAGCGACCCGACAGGACCAGGTCCAGAGCCACCCCCTGGCCGACGACGCGCGGCAACCGGATGGTCCCGCCGTCGATGAGAGGGACCCCCCAGCGTCGGCAGTAGACCCCGAAGACCGCCGTCGACGAGGCCACCCGCAGGTCGCACCACAGGGCGAGCTCGAGCCCGCCCGCGACGGCGTGGCCCTCGACGGCGGCGATCACGGGCTTCGACAGGTGCAGCCTCGTCGGTCCCATCGGGCCGGGGCCCTTACCGGGGTCCCAGACGGGCATCTCCCCCGAGCTCACCGCCTTCAGGTCCGCGCCTGCGCAGAAGTGCCCCTCGGACCCGGTGAGCACCCCGACCGACAGGTCCTCGCGGGACTCGAGCTCCTCGAACGCCTCCAGCAGCGCCCGCGCGTGCGGCCCGTCGACGGCACCTCGCGCCGCGGGACGGTCCAGCACCACGACCCGTACAGGTCCTTCGTCGGTCACCGTGACAGCCATGGCCGCAGCATGCCCGACCGGTGTACCCGCGGGTAACCCCGTACGCGAAGATGGAGGAAGACCACTCACGTTTCTTGGAAGGCACCCACCTGTGACAGACATCAGCTACGACGGCCGCGTTGCGATCGTGACCGGCGCCGGCGGTGGCCTCGGCCGCACCTACGCCCTCGACCTGGCCGCCCGCGGCGCGCAGGTCGTCGTCAACGACCTCGGCGGGTCCGTCGACGGCAAGGGCGGCGACCACGCTGCCGCGCAGAAGGTCGTCGACGAAATCAAGGCGGCCGGCGGCGAGGCGGTCCCGAACTACGACAGCGTCTCGACCCCCGAGGGGGGCGCGAGCATCGTCCAGACCGCGGTGGACGCCTTCGGCAAGGTCGACGTCGTCATCAACAACGCCGGCTTCCTGCGCGACAAGAGCTTCCTCAAGCTCACCTGGGACGAACTGGACGCGAACATCGACGTCCACCTCAAGGCCGCGTTCTACGTCAGCCAGCCCGCCTTCGCCATCATGAAGGAGAACAACTACGGGCGCTTCATCGTCACCGCCTCGAACGCCACCTTCGGCAACTTCGGCCAGAACAACTACTCGGCGGCCAAGAACGGCCTCTTCGGCCTGTCCAACACGATCGCGGTCGAGGGCGCCCGCAACGGCATCCTGTACAACGTCATCATGCCGTTGGCCAAGACCCGCATGACCGAGGAGCTGCTCGGTGCCTTCGCCGACGTCCTCGACCCCGGGTTCGTGACACCGATGGTGGCCTACCTCGGCAGCGAGGCGTGCACGACCACGCACGGCGCGTACTCCGCCGCCGGGGGTCGCTACGCCCGGGTCTTCACCGGACTCGCGCCCGGCTGGTTCGCCGGCAAGGGCGCGACGGTCGTGGCCGAGGACATCGCGGCGCACA
>JAODNB010000178.1 GCA_025464795.1 Frankiales bacterium | reverse complement strand
CCGGCCATCCGGCTGATGGTCTCCTCCATCAGCGTCCCCCCGAGGTCGTCGACGCCGCCCTGCAGCACCGCGTGGCACTGCTCCACGCCCAGCTTCACCCACGAGGACTGGATGTGGTCGATCGCGCCGTGCAGGACCAGGCGGGCAACCGCGTGCACCGCCCGGTTGTCCCGGACCGTGGGCCCGGGACGAGCGATACCGGCCAGGTACAGAGGCGCGTTGTTGTGGACGAAGGGCAGCGGGACGAACTCGGTGAACCCGCCCGACTCCTGCTGCAGGCGCTTGAGCAGGGTGAGGTGGCCGGCCCAGTGCCGAGGCTCGTCGACGTGGCCGTACATCATCGTGCTCGTGGTCGGCAACCCGACCGAGTGCGCGGTCTGGACCACCTCGATCCACTGCGAGGTCGGGAGCTTGCCCTTGGTGAGGACCCAACGGACGTCGTCGTCGAGGATCTCCGCTGCGGTCCCCGGCAGGCTGTCGACGCCCGCCGCCTTGGCCTCCTGGAGGAACTCCCGGATGCTCACCTGCATGCGGGCGGCGCCGTTGACCACCTCCATCGGCGAGTAGGCGTGGAGGTGGATCTCGGGAGCGCCTTTCTTGATGGCGCGGGCCAGGTCGAGGTACGCCGTCCCAGCCAGCTGAGGGTCGATGCCCCCCTGCATGCAGATCTCGGTCGCCCCGACGTCCCACGCCTCGGCCGCCCGCTGCTGGACCTCCTCCAGCGACAGCGAGTACGCGTCTGCGTCGGTGCGTCTCTGGGCGAACGCGCAGAAGCGGCAGCCGGTGTAGCAGACGTTCGTGAAGTTGACGTTCCGGTTCACGACGTAGGTGACCTCGTTGCCGACGGTGTCCCGGCGGACGTCATCGGCCCACCGGACCACGGCCTCCAGGTCGTCGCCCTGCGCGGTCAGCAGTGAGAGAGCGTCCTTCTCGTTCAGCGTCCCGGCGGGCTTGGCCATCGCAGCCCGGACGTCGGTGTCCATCCGACGTGGGGCAGCGACGGAGGCCTTCACAGCGTCCCAGTCCCCGTACACGTCGTCGAAGTCGCTGCGGCGGTCGCTGCTCCGCCCCGCCGTGTCGACCGTCGCGTGCAGGTCGGTGCGTCCGAGGGACTGCAGGCCGCCGTCGGGTTCCTGCCAGGGCAGGCCCTTCGGGATCACGTCGTTCGCGAGCCCCGCGTCGTTGCGCAGGGCCTCCACGTGCCGGCTCAAGCGCGGGTCGAGCCACGGCTCCTGCAGGTACGGCGGATGCGCCGTCAGCCGCTCGGTCAGCACGAAGCCGTTGTCGCTGCTGGCCCGCGCCAGGTCGTCCAGGTGCGGCCAGGGCCGCTCGGGGTTGACGTGGTCCGGGGTGAGCGGGGAGACCCCTCCCCAGTCGTCGACGCCCGCCCTCAGCAGGGCGGCGGTCTCGACTAGGTCGACGAGGTTCGGCGGGGCCTGGACCCGCATCCGCGGACCCAGCAGCAACCGCGTCACCGCGATGGTCGCGAGGAACTCGGGCAACCCGGCATCATCGATGTGGCGCATCGCCGTGTCGGGCTTCGCGCGGAAGTTCTGGACGATCACCTCCTGCACGTGGCCGTGTCGCTTGTGCGCTGCGCGGATCGCGAAGATCGTCTCCGCACGGTCCCTCAGCGACTCCCCGATACCGACGAGAAGACCTGTGGTGAAAGGGATCGCATGCCGCCCGGCGTCCTCCAGGGTCTGCAGGCGAACGGCTGGCACCTTGTCCGGTGAGCCCTTGTGGGCGGGCACGTCCGCGGTCGTCTCGAGCATCATGCCCATGCTCGGCGCGACGGGCTTGAGCCGCTGCAGCTCCGCCCAGGACATGACCCCCGGGTTGAGGTGGGGCAGCAGCCCGGTCTCCTCGAGCACCGCGACCGCGCAGGCCCGCACGTAGGCCAGCGTGTCGTCGTAGCCCGCCTCGTCGAGCCATTCTCGCGCTGCGGGCCAGCGCTCCTCCGGACGGTCTCCGAGGGTGAACAGCGCCTCCTTGCATCCCAGCGCCGCGCCGTCTCGCGCGATCTGCAGGACCTCCTCCATCGACAGGTACGGCGCAGGGACCTTGGCGGGGCTGGTGGCGAAGGTGCAGTAGTGGCAGCGGTCGCGGCACAGCCGCGTGAGGGGGATGAAGACCTTCCGGCTGTAGGTGACCGTCCCAGGTCGACCGGCGGTCTCCAGTCCCTGGTCGCGGACGCGAGCGGCCGCGGCGCACAGCAGGTCGAGGTCCTCGTCGCGGGCGGCCAGCAGGATGGTCGCCTCGTCCAGGTCCAGCACCTTGCCGTCACGGGCGCGCGCCAGAGCCCTGCGCATGCCTGGCACGGCTTCCATGCCCCGACCCTACGTGGCCGGCGCCGCGAACCGTGCTGGGAGACTGCGGTCATGCGGGCCTGGGGAGTGTGGGGCATCGCGCTGAGCGCCTACGTGGTGGCGGTCTTCGACCGCGCCTCCCTCGGGGTCAGCGGCGTGGCCGCCCAGCACCGCTTCGGGGCGACGGCCGCCCAGCTGGGACTGTTCGGCGTGCTCCAGCTCGCCGTCTACGCAGCGCTGCAGGTGCCGGTGGGCGTCCTGCTCGACCGCTTCGGCTCGAAGCGGCTGATCGTCACCGGAGCGGTCTTCATGGCCGCCGGACAGCTGCTCCTGGCTCAGGCGGACTCCGTCACCGGTGCGGTGCTCGCGCGGGTCCTGGTGGGGGCCGGCGACGCGATGACCTTCACCTCCGTGCTGCGCCTCGTGGGCTTCTGGTTCCCCCCTCGCCGGGTGCCCCTGCTCGCGCAGCTGACCGGGCTGCTCGGCCAGCTGGGACAGGTCGCTGCCGCCTACCCGCTGGTCTACTTCCTGCGCTCTGCCGGGTGGTCGAACGCCTTCGTGTCGGCGGCGGCCCTCGGCACCCTGGTGGGTGCGGTGTGCCTCATGGCACTTCGCGACAGCCCGCCCGGTACGGCTGTCGAGCACCTTCCGCTCCACCTGCCCCACGTGCGGTCGCAGCTCGCGGGCGCCTGGCGGGAACCGGGTACCCGGCTCGGGCTCTGGACGCACTTCGTGACGCAGTTCTCGGGGACCGTGTTCGCGCTGCTGTGGGGCTACCCGTTCCTGGTGGTGGGAGAGGGCCGCACGCCGACCGAGGCCGGGCTCCTGCTGTCCGCGCTGGTGGTCGTGGGCATCGGGGTGGCGCCCGTCCTGGGTCACCTGGTGGGGCGGTGGCCGCTGCGCCGGTCGATCCCGACGCTCACGATCGTGGCGTCGACCGCCGCGGCGTGGACCCTCGTCCTTGCCTGGCCCGGTCGCGCCCCGCTGCCCGTGCTCGTGCTGCTCGTGGTCGTGCTCGCGACCAACGGGCCCGGGTCGATGGTCGGCTTCGACTACGCGCGCACCGAGAACCCTCCCGGGCGCATCGGCAGCGCTACGGGCATCGTGAACGTCGGTGGCTTCGTCGCGTCCCTGCTGACGATCGCCGCTATCGGGCTGGTCTTGAGCGCCCTGTCGACGACGCCCTCCCTCGACGACTTCCGGGTCGCGATGTCCGTCCAGTACGCCTTCTGGGCGGTGGGGGTCGTCATGCTGATCCGCACCCGCCGGCAGGTGCGGCTCGAGCGCAACCTGGTGCTCGACGCCTTCCCGGCGGCGGTGCGGCGGCGGCTGCGTTCGAGGCTGACAGACTGAGGCGCATGCGCATCGTTGCCCTTGCGGGCGGTATCGGCGGGGCTCGCTTCCTCCAGGGGGTGCAGCACGCCGAGCCCGCTGCCCACCTGACGGTCGTCGTGAACACCGGGGACGACACCACCCTTTACGGGCTGCGGATCTGCCCAGACCTCGACACGGTGATGTACACCCTCGGCGGTGGCATCGACACCGAGCGCGGGTGGGGTCGCCAGGACGAGAGCTGGCAGGCCAAGGAGGAGCTCGCGGCCTACGGCTCCCCGACCGCGTGGTTCGGGCTCGGCGACCGAGACCTGGCCACCCACCTGCGTCGCACCCAGCTGATGCTCGGGGGCAAGACCCTGACCGAGGTGACGCAGGTGCTGTGCGAGCGCTGGCAGCCGGGGGCGACGCTGCTCCCGATGAGCGACGTCCAGGCCGAGACCCACGTGACGGTCAACGAGGGCGGCTCCCGCCGCGCCATGCACTTCCAGGAGTGGTGGATCAAGCACCGCGCCTCCTTGCCGGCCGAGTCCATCACCCTGGTCCACCACAACGACCTGCTGCCCGCACCGGGCGTCCTGGAGGCGATCGAGCGCGCCGACGTCGTCCTGCTCCCGCCGTCGAACCCGGTCGTCAGCATCGGGACGATCCTGCAGGTCGAGGGTGTGCGGGAGGCGCTGAAGGCCAAGCGGGTCGTCGGTCTGAGCCCCATCATCGGCGGATCTCCCGTGCGGGGGATGGCGGACGCCTGCCTCACCGCCATCGGGGTGGAGACCTCAGCGGAGGCGGTCGGTCGTCACTACGGCGACCTCCTCGACGGCTGGCTCGTCGACACAGCAGATGCCGGTGCGGTCGTGCCCGGCGTGGAGGTGCGGGCCGTGCCGCTCTACATGACAGACATCGAGGCGACCGCGGAGATGGCCCGCGCCGCGCTGGACCTCGCCGGTGCTTGAGGTCCACCCGGTCCTCGGACTCCCGGACATCCGGCCTGGTGACGACCTCGCTGCCCTGCTGGCAGCGGCCTTCGACTACCGGGAGGGCGACGTCCTGGTGGTCACCAGCAAGGTCATCAGCAAGGCTGAGGGACAGCTCATCCCCGCCGGACCGGACCGCGAGGCGACCCGGCTCGAAGCCGTCGCTGCCGAGACCGTGCGGGTGGTTGCCCGGCGCGGTACGACGACGATCTCCGAGACCCGTCACGGCTTGGTGATGGCCGCCGCCGGGGTTGACGGGAGCAACGTCCGTGGGGACGAGATCGCCTTGCTCCCAAGGGATCCCGATGCCTCGGCCGCGGCTCTGAGGACGAGACTCGTCCAGCTGACAGGTGTCACGCTGGCGGTCGTGGTCAGCGACACGATGGGTCGGGCCTGGCGCGTCGGACAGACCGACCAGGCGATCGGGGTCGCCGGCATCTCACCGGTCCGCGACAGCCGCGGCACCCGAGACAGTCACGGACACCTGCTCGAGGTGACCGAGATCGCCGTCGCCGACGAGCTGGCCAGCGCCGCCGAGCTCGTCAAGGGCAAGGCGGACGGCGTCGCGGCGGCCGTCGTACGCGGGTTGTCGTACGACGACGACGGACGGCCTGCGACCGCACTGACCCGGCCCTCCGAGGAGGACATGTTCCGGCTCGGCACGCGCGAGGCGCAGGCCGAGACGCTGTCGCTCCGTCGCACTGTGCGAGCTTTCACCGACGCCCCCGTGGACCGGGCCGCGGTGCTCCGTGCCGTGGTCGCGGGTCTGTCGGCACCCGCTCCGCACCACACGACTCCGTGGCGCTTCGTGCTCGTCGAGGAACGTCGCCAGGAGCTCCTCGACCGCATGGCCGCTGCCTGGGCGGCGGACCTGCGGTCCGACGGGTTCTCCGAGGAGCAGGTGGCGCGCAGGCTGACGCGTGGCGATGTCCTGCGCCATGCGCCGTACCTGGTCGTGCCGTGCCTCGTGCGCGACGGCGCGCACGACTACCCGGACGCCCGACGGGCTGCTGCTGAGGAGCGGATGTTCGTGGTCGCAGGCGGCGCGGGGGTGGAGAACTTCCTGGTCCAGCTCGCGGTCGAGGGCCTGGGCAGCGCCTGGGTGAGCAGTGCCCTGTTCTGCCCGGACGTGGTACGCGAGGTGCTGGACGTCGACTGGGAGCCGCTCGGCGTCATCGCGATCGGCAGGCCGGCCGCGCGGGTGCCTGCCCGAGAACCTCGGGACCCCGAGGACTACGTCGTCGTCCGCTGAGGCTCAGATCGCCCGGTGGTCCTGGATCGTCAGGCGGGGCCCGAAGCGGGGCATGACCGCACCGCTGACCTCGATCAGCCGGACCACCCTCCCCCGATGCGGCCGCCATGGCTCGAGGAGCTCGACCATCCCGGCGTCATCGACGGGTCGGCCGAGGAGCGCCCAGCCCACGAACTTCGCCAGGTGGTAGTCGCCGACGCTCAGCGCATCGGCGTTCCCGAGCGCGCGGACCGCGACCTCCGCAGCCGTCCACTCCCCCACCCCCGGGACGGAGCGCAGGCGGGCGAGGGCCTGCGCTGGACCCATCGTCACGGCCTCTTCCAGCCGCTCCGCGACCTTCGCCGCCCCGAGCAGCGTCCGAGCCCGCTGAGGGTCGACGGCGGCGCGGTGCCACTCCCAGGACGGGACGCGCCTCCACACCTCCGGGGACGGGGGCACCCGCATCCCCTCAGGGGCAGGGCCCGGGGCGGGGTCGCCGTACTTCAGGACGAGCCGCCGGAAGCCGGCCCGAGCCTCCCTCCCGGTGACCTTCTGCTCGAGGATCGCTGGGACGAGCTGCTCGAACACCCTGTTGGTGCGGGGGATCCGGAGGCCGGGGTGACGACGATGGGCCTGCTCCAGCAGGGGGTGCCGCGGCTCGAAGCCCGCGAGGTCGTCCCGGGCTCCCAGCAGGTCCGGCAGCCCCGTCAGGACCCACTGGGCTCCCGGGCCCCAGGCCTCGCAGTGGACCTCCTGAGGCCCCCGCTGCTTGATCGCGTAGCTCGCGGCGCCCTCCGGTGTGAGGGTCGTTCGCCACAACGAGCCATCCGCCTGCGCTTGGTGCGTCGGGTCGTAGCGCCCACGTGCCAGGCTGGCGAGCGTCCGTCGCGCATCGACCGGTCGGGTCGGGCGCCAGACGGTCTCCACCACCGAGAGGCTACGTTCTGGCGAGTCAGAGGAGGATGAGTGGACAAGGTCGTCGGGAGCGCCGCCGAAGCGGTTGCGGACATTCCCAGTGGGTCGTCGCTGGCCGTCGGAGGGTTCGGCCTGTGCGGGATCCCGCAGGCCCTCATCGAGGCTCTGCTCGCCACCGGGGTCGACGACCTCAGGACGGTGTCCAACAACTGCGGGGTCGACGAGTGGGGACTGGGCTCGTTGCTGAAGGCGAAGCGCATCTCGAAGACCACGGGCTCCTACGTCGGGGAGAACAAGGAGTTCGAGCGGCAGTTCCTGACCGGTGAGCTCGAGGTCGAGCTGGTGCCTCAGGGAACCCTCGCCGAGCGGCTCCGGGCCGGCGGTGCGGGCATTCCCGCCTTCTACACGCCGGGCGGGGTGGGGACGCAGGTCGCCGACGGCGGACTGCCGCAGCGCTACCACCCGGACGGCAGTGTCGCGCTGGCGTCCGAGGCGAAGGAGGTGCGGTCCTTCGACGGCAGGGACTACGTCCTGGAGCGCGCCATCACCTGCGACTTCGCGCTCGTGCACGCTCGCTTCGCCGATCGGCACGGCAACCTGGTCTACGAGAAGTCCGCGCAGAACTTCAACCCGCTGTGCGCGGCCGCGGGCCGGATCACGATCGCCGAGGTCGAGGAGATCGTCGAGCCCGGCCAGCTGGACCCAGCGCTGGTCCACACCCCGGGGATCTTCGTGCAGCGCGTCGTGCTGGCGACCGCTGAGAAGCGCATCGAGCGGAGGACGGTCCGTGCTTAGTCGTCAGGAGCTGGCCGCGCGCGCGGCGCTGGAGCTGAAGGACGGGCAGTACGTCAACCTCGGCATCGGGCTGCCCACCCTCGTCCCGAACTACGTGCCGTCCGACGTCTTCGTCGTGCTGCAGTCCGAGAACGGGATCCTCGGCGTCGGGCCGTACCCGACTGAGGAGGACGTGGACGCCGACCTCATCAACGCCGGCAAGGAGACCGTCACGCTCCTCGACGGCGGCAGCTACTTCGACAGCGCGAGCTCCTTCGGGATGATCCGCGGCGGCCACATCGACGTCGCGATCCTCGGCGCCATGCAGGTGTCGGAGCGGGGCGACCTCGCCAGCTGGATGATCCCCGGCAAGATGGTCAAGGGGATGGGCGGCGCGATGGACCTCGTCCACGGAGCGAAGCGGACCATCGTGATGATGGAGCACGCCGCTCGCGATGGGTCGCCCAAGATCGTGCGTGAGTGCACGCTGCCCTACACCGGGCGCGGCTGCATCCAGCGCATCATCACCGACCTCGCTGTCCTCGACGTCACCGACTCCGGTCTCGTCCTTCGCGAGCTGGCGCCAGGGGTCACGGTCGACGAGGTGCGCGCGGTCACCGAGCCGGAGTTCGCGGTCGCTCTGGAGGGGTAGGGCCAGACCCGACCAGAGGAGAGCAACGATGCCCGTGACAGGCGAGTACGAGCCCAGCACCTGGGACTGGGTCCGCGATCAGGTGGCCGCCTACGAGGCCAGCGGCGGTGCGGAGGCGAACACGTTGATGGACACCGGCCTGCCGGTGATCATCGTGACGACCCGCGGCGCGAAGAGCGGCAAGGTCCGCAAGCTGGCTCTCATGCGCGTCGAGCACGACGGCTCCTACGCCCTCGTCGCCTCCAAGGGCGGAGATCCGCAGGACCCGGCCTGGGCCGCCAACCTGCGCGCCGACCCGACTGCCCTCGAGATCCAGGACGGACCGGAGCCGGCCGACTTCGTGGCACGCGAGGTCGACGGCGACGAGCGCGCCGCCTGGTGGGAGCGGGCGGTCGCTGCCTACCCGAGCTACGCCGACTACCAGGTCGCCACCGATCGGCTCATCCCGGTCTTCGTCGCCTCACCTGCAACCTAGGTCGGCGCTGGCGACGAAGAACGGCGCCTAGCCTCCTGCTGCGAACCAGTCTCGGTCAGGTTGCGCACCGCGAGCGTCAGGCGCAGGAACCTCAGCCACGTCCGTCATCTCCACCTGCGCCTCTGGCGGCACACGCGCTTCCCCCTCCAAGTGCTGCAGCGGCACCCTGAAGTCACGGTCGGACGGCATACGTACACGGTGCATCGGCAGCCGTGAGATGGCTAGGGTCTTCACGCTCTCGAGTGGCACCTGCCATCCGCATCCGTTCCGTCGACGGGGACATGCTCCGGCGGGAGGTCGTCCTCGCCCTCGGCATCCCTGACGCGATGAGTCAGGTCGCTCAGGCCTGGCGCACATGCGCGCTGGAAAAAGCCTGCATTTTCGTCAACTCGCGGCTCGCCTCCGGACCCTGGGCATGCCTGAGTCCCGGACGGGGTGCTGCCTGTCCGGGTTCTCAGGGTCTTTGCTTTGGGTTGTGCGGTGGCGGGGCGTCAGTAGCCCTTGGGTTGTCGGGTGAAGGTCCAGCCGCCTCGGCTGGTCCACTGGTAGTCGCCGTTGGGGAGCTTCTCGACGGTGAAGGCGGCTTGTTTGGCGCGGTGGTGGTGCCGGCACAGGCACTGCAGGTTGTCGGGATGCGTCGGCCCGACCGGCCACGGGTCTCGATGGTCCTTGTCGGTCTGCGCTGCCGGTCGGGTGCAGTGCGGGAACACGCACGTCCGGTCGCGGGCTTCCAGGAAGCGTTGGACTCGCTTTGGTACGCGGTAGCCGGCGACGCCGCGGTTGCTGCGGCCGACTGGGGCCGGGTTGCGGGCCATCGCCCGCAGCGCGTCCAGGATCGGGTCGGTCGATCCGGCGGGCGC
>JAODNB010000177.1 GCA_025464795.1 Frankiales bacterium | reverse complement strand
CGAGATGTTGAGCAGGACGCCGTGGGCGCCGTCCATGCTCGCCTCGAGCAGCGGGCTGGCGATGGCCATCTCCGCGGCGACCGCGGCGCGGTCCTCGCCACGGGCGCTGCCGATGCCCATCAGCGCGCTGCCCGCTCCCGACATGATCGACTTGACGTCGGCGAAGTCGAGGTTGATCAGGCCCGGCGTCGTGATGAGGTCGGTGATGCCCTGGACGCCGGAGAGCAGGACCTGGTCGGCGCTCTTGAACGCGTCGAGCACGCTGACCTGCCGGTCGCTGATCGACAGCAGCCGGTCGTTGGGGATGACGATGAGGGTGTCGACCTCCGCGCGCAGCGCGGCGATGCCCTCCTCGGCCTGGGTGGCCCGGCGACGTCCCTCGAAGGAGAACGGGCGCGTCACGACGCCGATGGTGAGGGCACCGAGAGACCGTGCGACGGCGGCCACGACGGGCGCGCCGCCGGTGCCGGTGCCACCGCCCTCGCCAGCCGTGACGAAGACCATGTCGGCGCCCTTGAGGACCTCCTCGATCTCGTCGCGGTGGTCGTCAGCGGCCTGGCGGCCGACCTCGGGGGCCGCACCAGCGCCGAGGCCTCGGGTCAGCTCGCGGCCGACGTCGAGCTTCACGTCGGCGTCCGACATGAGGAGCGCCTGAGCGTCGGTGTTGATGGCGATGAACTCCACGCCCTTGAGGCCGACCTCGATCATGCGGTTGACGGCGTTGACGCCACCACCGCCGATGCCGACGACCTTGATCACGGCGAGGTAGTTCTGCGGTGCTGCCACGGTTGTCGAGGCCTTCCGTCTTGGGGTGTCGTCATGGGTTCCCGGGCCGCTGCCGTGACGCGGGGAAGGCGTCACGGGAGGCGGCTCGGAAGCGGGCAGAGCCGGACTTTCGACCCTCACCCTCAGGTAGACGCTTACAGTTATGTCAACCTGCGGATGCGCGGAACGTTACGGGTCGACGCTGCACCGGGTCAACCCTGAGTGACCCCTGAGTGACCGACGCCCCATGTCTGCTAGCCGGGCTTCGCGGCGTACATCGCCTGGTCGGCGGCGTTCAGGAGCGCCTGCGCATCGCGCTTCCCCGCTGTCGACAGCGCGACGCCGATGCTGACTCCCACCTCGAGGTCGAGGGTTGGGACGGGCGCTGTCACGGCCGATCGCAAGCGCTCGACGAGGGCATGCACCCCCTCCTGCGTCGCACCTTCGACCAGGATGACGAACTCGTCACCGCCGAGGCGGGCGACGGTGTCCGACGGGCGCACCGACGCGGCGAGTCGGTCCGCGACGGAGCGTAGGACCAGGTCGCCTGCGCTGTGACCCAGGCTGTCGTTCACGGCCTTGAACCCGTCGAGGTCGAGGAACAGGACTGCGGTGGTGTGGCCCGTGCGGGTGTCCCGGGAGAGGACCGACTTGAGACGCTCCTCGAACAGGGTGCGGTTGGCCAGCCCGGTCAGCGGGTCCCGCACTGCCTGCTCGGCGAGAGCGGCACTCAGGGCGCGCAGCTCCTCCTCCGAGCGCCGTCGTTCGGTGATGTCCTGTGCGCTGACCGCGAACCAAGCGGGTCTCCCGTCGGGACCCGGGACCACCGTCACCCCGTTGAGCACCCAGGTCATGCGACCGTCGGGGTCGACGTAGCGCTGCTCCGACTGGACGGTCGACTCCTCGCCGCTGAGGAGCCGATTGAGGTCCACGGCGTCCGCGCGGCGATCCGCGGGGTGCAGCACCTCGGCGAAGGGGACCCCGATGAGATCCTCGGGAAGCCGACCCAGCAGCGCCGCGTAGGTCGAGTTGACCCGCACGTACCGCGACGTCAGGTCGGCCAGGGCCAGCCCGATCCGGGCCTGGTCGAAGAACGTCTCGAAGACGTCGGGGCTGTCGGCGAGCACGGTCATCGTGTGCAGCGCTTGGTCGGCGCGCTCCCTGCTGGGCACCGGTTCGTCGGAGCTGACCACGTTCGTCCGCGTCTCCTGTCCGGTACTCGTTCGGGTGATGTCGTCCTTCTTCTCGCGCACACGCCATCACGGGGCGCGTGCTCATGCCACCCTCAGCCTGTGCCCTCCACCGTTGAACGTCTAACCACCCCCTCACGTGCCGTGGAACACGCTCTCGATGCGGTCACGCCGGCACGGCTGGTCGGTCTGGTCGGCGACCTGGTCCGCATTCCTTCCGTCACGGGCACCCCGGCCGAGAGCGACGCGCAGCACGACATGGCCCGCCGCATGGACGCGATGGGACTGGAGACCGACCTGTGGCCGTTGGACCTCCCTGCGCTGACCTCCGACCCCGCGTTCCCGGGGATGGAGGCCCCGCGCAGCGAGGGCTGGGGGCTCGTCGGAGCCTGCGGCGACGGGGACGGCCCGACGCTCGTGCTCAACGGTCACATCGACGTCGTCCCGACCGGGGACGCCTCCGTGTGGACCCGGAAGCCCTTCAGCGGGACCGCCCTCGCCGACCGTGTCGTCGGGCGCGGGACGTGCGACATGAAGGGCGGCCTCGCCTGCCAGCTCCTCGCCGCCGCGGTGCTGCAGGAGGCGGGGGTCGACCTCCACGGCAGGTTGCTGCTGCAGTCCGTCGTGGGTGAGGAGGACGGCGGCCTCGGCACCTTCGCCACCTTGGCCCGAGGTCACCGCGGGGACCTCGCCGTCGTGTGCGAGCCGACCTCCCTCGCCCTCGTCCCTGCCTGCGCCGGAGCCCTCACTTTCAGGTTGAGGGTTGTCGGGCTCGCTGCGCATGCCAGTGTGCGCGACCGTGGCGTCGACGCGATGGACAAGTACGTCCTCGTCCACCAGGCGCTGCGCCGGCTCGAAGCCAGTCGCAACATCTCGGCCCACCCGTTGATGACGCGCTACGCGATCCCGTACCCGCTGTCGGTCGGCACGGTCCGGGCCGGGGACTGGCCCTCCAGCGTCCCCGACCTGCTCCTCGCGGAGGGTCGGATCGGAGTGGCGCTGGGCGAGGACCCTGCCGACGCCCGAAGGGCCCTGGAGGACTGCTTGGCTGAGGTGTCAGCCGAGGACCCGTGGCTGGCGAAGCACCCCGTGACCGTCGACTGGTACGGAGGCCAGTTCGCCCCGGGGGAGCTCCCGCAGGAGTCCCGCCTGTTGGAGGTCGTGGCCTCCGCCCACGCGACCGTCGTGGGCGCGGCGCCGCAGGTGTACGGGGTCCCCTACGGCTCCGACCTCCGGCTCCTGACGGCGGGGGGCGTTCCGACTGTGCAGTACGGACCGGGAGACGTGAACGCGGCGCACGCGCCCGACGAGTTCGTACCGATCGACGAGCTGGTCACCGTGACCCGCACCCTGGTGCTGCTTGCCGCCACTGTCCTCGCAGGCAGGTCCTGAGGAACGATCGCCCCGACTGGGAGGGCTACGACCGCAAGGTCAGCTGACCTGGGATGGCACCTGCGTGTCAGCGGCGGGTGACGACGCCCGGCGCGCTGACGTCGAAGACCGTCCCCGGCATCTTCAGCAGCGCCGTGAGAGCGGACGCCTTCGCGGCGCTGCCCTCGGCGCCGCCCCAGAGGACCGTACGGCCGCCACGCAGGAGCAGCGTGACCTGCTCCGGCGAGCTCGCCTTCATCGAGTAGAGCTGGGCGACCAGGGGCCTCGGCAGCCCGCGCAGGACGTTGAGTGCCGCGCGTGTCGTCGCGTCGGAGGGGCTGGGTGAGGCGACCTCGAGCCGGAACACGCCCTTGGGGATCTTCGGGACCGTTCCGAGGTCCACTCCCCCGCCGTCGAGCAGCACGACTGATGTGCCGTGCGGAACGGCGACCACGGGCTGGCGCTCCACGACCGTGACCTTCAGCGTGTGCGGCCAGGACCGGGAGACGGTGACGGCGGCGACGGAGGCAAGCTGCTCGATCCGCTTGGCGACGGCGTTCGTGTCGACCCTCGCCAGCGGCGTCCCGGCGGAGACCCGCGCGGCCTCGTCCACCTGCGCCGCAGTGAGCCGGCGCTCGCCGGTGACGCTGACCTTGGTGACGGCGAGCAGCGAGGAGGCAAGCACGACCCAGGCCAGCACGAAGAGCGGAGCTGCAACACCGAGAACCCAGGACGAGCGTCGTGCGATGGCCCGGCGACGGTCCCTGCGCTGGGCCTGCTGCCTCGCGGCCAGGCGAGGAGCCGCGGACACGACGCCGAGGGGGCGGCTCACGGCGCTCCCCCCGCGAGCAGGCGCAGGACCTCGGGACCGATCTGGGTGATGTCGCCGGCGCCGAGGGTCAGCACGAGGTCGCCGGCCGTGACGCGCGCGACGACGGCCTCCGGTACGGCCGTCCACGACGGCTCGAACAGGACCTGCTCCTCGGGCAGCGGGATGGCCCCGGACACCAGCGCCCCCGTGACCCCGGGCACGGGGTCCTCGCGGGCCCCGTACACGTCCATGACGATCACCTCGTCGGCGAGGCCGAGCGCCTCACCGAAGCCGTCGGCGAAAGCCTCAGTGCGGGAGTACATGTGCGGCTGGAAGACGACCAGCAGCTTTCCTCCGCTGGTCATCCCCCGTGCCGCCACGAGCTGGGCACGCACCTCGGTGGGGTGGTGGGCGTAGTCGTCGTAGACCCGGATGCCGGCGGCCGAGCCCTTGAGCTCCATCCGGCGGCGAACCCCGGTGAACCCGGCGAGGCCCTCGATGAGCAGGTCCTCCGGGAGCCCCAGTCCGATGCCTGTGAGCAGCGCTGCGGCGCTGTTGCGTGCGAGGTGTGCCCCGGGTACCTGGATGCGCACCTGACCGAGCCGTCGACCGTGCAGGACCGCCTCGTACGTCGACGTGGATCCCTGCGTGGCCAGGGCTTCCATGACCAGGTCCGCACCCGCGGTCGTGCCGTAGGTGCGGACGTCGATGTCCTCGGCGCGAGCTGCAGCCGCCAGGGTGGCGGCCCCGGGGTCGTCGGCGCAGATCACGACGAAGCCGGAAGGGTCCACGGTGCGCACGAACGCGTCGAAGGAAGCCCGGTAGGAGGCCTCGTCACCGTAGTGGTCCAGGTGGTCAGGTTCGACGTTCGTCACGATCGCTGCGTGGGGGCGGTACACCAGGAACGACGCGTCGCTCTCGTCGGCCTCGACGACGAACAGGTCGCCGCTGCCGTGGTGCGCGTTGCTGCCGGCCTCGTTGAGATCACCGCCGATCGCGAACGACGGGTCGACCCCGCAGTGCTGCGCGGCGACGGTCAGCATCGACGTGGTGGTGGTCTTGCCGTGGGTGCCGGCGACCGCGACGGCACGGTGGTCCACGAGCAGCTCTGCCAGCGCCTCAGCGCGCTTCAGGACCCGCGCACCGGCCGCGCGTGCCGCCATCAGCTCGGGGTTGGTCTCGCGAATCGCGGTGGACACCACGACGGTGCTGGCGCCCTCGGCGTGCGAGGCGTCATGCCCGACGAACACCTCGGCCCCGAGGGCTTTGAGAGCCGCCAGGGTGAGGGAGTCCTTCGCATCGCTGCCGGAGACCGAGTCGCCTCTGGCCAGCAGGACCCGGGCGATCCCGCTCATGCCGGCCCCCCCGATGCCGATGAAGTGGGTCGTCATCGCGCGACCTCGACGATGAGGTCGACCAGTGCCTCGTCCGCACTTGGGCGACCGAGAGCCCTTGCTGCGGTGGACATCTGCTGCAGCCTCGCTGGGTCCAGCAGCAGGGGCAGCACCACGGACGTGATGCACTCGGCATCAAGGGCTGCGTCCTCGATCAGCACTCCCCCACCCGCGTCCACGGTGGGCCGCGCGTTGAGGGCCTGCTCGCCGTTCCCGATGGGCAGCGGGACGTACACCGCGGGGAGCCCGACCGCGGCGAGCTCTGCACAGGTCATGGCCCCGGCCCGGGAGAGCACGAGGTCCGAGGCGGCGTAGACCGTGTCCATGCCGTCGACGTAGTCCAGGACGTGGTGGGTGGCCGGTGCGTCGCTTCCGAGCAGGGCCCTGACGTCGTCCGCCTGCTTCGGTCCGGTGATGTGCAGGACCTGGACCCCGGCCGCTGCAAGGGCGGCAGCGGCGTGGCAGACCGCCGCGTTGATGCGACGGGCGCCTTGGGAGCCGCCGGTGACGAGCAGCACCGGACCCTCGTGGAGTCCGAGGGCGAGCCGGGCTGCCGGCCGCGCCGACCCGCGGTCCAGCGAGGAGATCGACTGCCGCAGGGGAAGTCCGATGACCTGGGCGTTGCGCAGTCCGGTCCCCGGGACGGCCGCGGCGACCCGGGCGGCGAACCGCGCCCCGATCCGGTTCGCGATGCCGGCGCGAGCGTTCGCTTCGTGCACGACGACGGGGATCTTGCGGGAGCGGGCCGCGAGGTAGGCGGGCACCGAGACGTAGCCACCGAACCCGACGACGGCGGAGGCGTGCGTGGCATCCAGGTGCGCACCAGCGGCCCGGATCGCCGTCCGCAGCCGCCCGGGGACCCTGAGCAGGTCGACGGTGGGCCGCCGCGGCAGGGGCACCTTGGGCACGAGGGCGAGCTCGTAGCCGCGCAGCGGCACGAGCCGCGACTCGAGCCCTTCGGCGGTGCCGAGCGCCGAGACCCCGATGGTCGCGTCCCTGCGCTTCAGGGCGTCGGCGGTGTTCATCATCGGCTCCACGTGACCTGCCGATCCCCCGCCGGCGAGGACGACGTGCATCGTCATCGCCGCCGCGAGACGGGACCACGCGTCGTCGTCCCTGAGCGCTGCCTCGGGACGGGGCCGGCAGGGGTGGCCGCGGTGCGCAGGACCAGCTGCCGCAGCCGGCCCTGCTTGGCCTTGAGCGCCTTCTCCGCGCCGGGCTCGGCCCGGGCGAAGGACAGCAGCATGCCGATGCCGACCAGGGTCGGGATGAGGGCCGAGCCGCCGAACGAGATGAGCGGCAACGGGATGCCGGTGATCGGTACGAGGCCGACCACGGTGGCCATGTTCACCAGGGCCTGGACGGCGATCCAGACCGTGATGCCCGTCGCGGCCAGACGGGCGAACGGATCGGTCGTGCGCTTCGCGATCCGGATGCCCGCGAAGGTCAGTGTCGCGAACAGCAGCAGGACCGTCAGGGTGCCCAGCAGCCCCAGCTCCTCCCCGACGATCGCGTAGACGTAGTCGGTGTAGGGGTTGGGCAGACCTCCGGCCCACTTCTCCCGCGAGGCCCCGAGCCCGAGCCCGAGCCAACCGCCAGCGTCCAGCGCCTGCAGTCCCTGACAGGCCTGGTAGCCCTTGTCCAGCCGGTGCGTCGTCGAGCACGGGTCCGCGAAGGACGTCAGGCGAGCCAGCCGGTACGGCTCGGCGAGCGCCATGACCGTGCCGAGCAGCAGGGCGCTCGACACCATCCAGGCGAAGACGCGGGCCGGCGCACCGACGACCCACAGCAGCGACATCAGGATCGACGTGACGACGATCGTGGTGCCCATGTCGGGCTCGAGCATCACCAGTGCCGCGACGAACGCGACCACGGGGACCAGCGGCACCACGAGGTGCTTCCAGTCCCGAAGGAGCTTGCGCTTGCGGACCAGCAGATCCGCTCCCCACAGGGTGATCCCGAGCTTCGCGAGCTCACTGGGCTGCAGGTTGAAGCCGGGGAGGGCGATCCAGCGGCGGGCGCCGTCGACGTTGCGGCCGATCCCGGGGACCAGCACGGCGCAGAGCAGGAAGATCGAGAGCAGCAGGAGGGGCAGTCCGGTCCTGCGCCAGATCTTCACCGGAACGCGCGACGACACCCACAGTGCCGGGAGCCCGATGCCGATGTACAGGCCCTGCTTGATCGCGATGGCGTAGGCGGAGTGGAAGGTCTGGTAGGACCGGACGCTGGACGCGGACAGCACCATGATGAAGCCGATCGCCAGCAGCAGACCGGTGCTCACGATCACGAGGTAGTACGACGCGAGCGGGCGCTGCAGGACGGACGGCCGTGCGGCGGTGGCCCGCCGTGCCGCGGGCCCGGCAGAGAGGGTGGTCACGCGATCGTCCTCACGACAGGGCCTCGACCGCCTGCGCGAACAGGTCGCCGCGCTGCTTGTAGTCCCGGAAGCAGTCCATGGACGCGGCAGCGGGTGCGAGCAGCACCGTGTCGCCCGGCCGCGCAAGGGACCGGGCCGCGTCGACGGCCTCCTGCATGGCCCCAGTGTCGAGCCGGGACACCTCGACGACGGGGACATCCGGCGCGTGTCGTGACAGAGCGTCGAGCAGCGCTGCACGGTCGGTGCCGAGGAGAACCGCTGCCCGCAGCCGGGGCGCTGCGACGCGCACGAGCTCGTCGACGTCCGCGCCCTTGAGCAGGCCACCCGCCACCCACACGATCGGGCGGTACGACGCGAGCGAGGCGGACGCCGCGTGCGGGTTGGTGGCCTTGCTGTCATCGACCCAGGCGACGTCGGCGACCACGCGGACGAGCGCGTTGCGGTGCGGCTCAGGGACGAAGGCCCGCAGCCCGTCCCGCACAGCCTCCGCAGGCACGCCGAACGCACGGGCCATCCCCGCGGCGGCGAGGGCGTTGGCGACGTTGTGGTCACCGGCCAGGCTCACGTCGTCGAGCGCCGCGACCTCGGTGCCCTCACCCGGGACGTTCGGGAACGCTCGGTCGACGAGCAGGTGCTCGACGACCCCGAGCTGCCCTGGGCGCGGTGCCTGGAGGGTGAAGGTGATCCGCTGGCCCTGAGCGCGCTCGAGGAGGTTCATCACGACGGGGTCGTCGGCGTTCGCCAGGCACCTGTCCGCGGCGAAGATGCGGGCCTTGGCCGCGGCGTACTCGTGGAAGGACCCGTGCCAGTCGGTGTGGTCGTCGGCCAGGTTCAGGATCGCTCCGGTGTGCGGCACCACGGTGGACGACCAGTGCAGCTGGAAGCTGGACAGCTCCACGGCGATCACGTCGTAGGGATCGGGTGCCAGCACCGCGTCCAGCACGGGCAGCCCGACGTTCCCGGCGGCGACGGCCGTGTGCCCGGCCGCCCGGAGCATCGACTCGAGCATCTTCACGGTCGTCGTCTTGCCGTTGGTGCCGGTCAGCGCCAGCCAGGGCGCGGAGGAGGGCCCGCGCAGCCGCCAGGCCAGCTCGACGTCGCCGATGACCTCCAGGTCGCGGGACGCGGCCTCCACGAGCAGCGGCACGGTCGGGCGGAAGCCGGGCGAGGTGACCACGAGCGAGGTGTCGCGAGGAAGCGCGGTCCCGGTCCGGAAGCCCTCTGCTGCAGCTCGCTCGAGCGCTTCGCCGTTGCTGTCGAGGACCGTCACGACCGCTCCCAGGTCGCGCAGGACCCGCGCTGCTGCCGTGCCGGAGATCCCTGCGCCGGCGACGACGACCGGCTGACCGGCGTAGTCGCGGGCGGTCACTGCAGCGTGCCGTGCGACAGGAACTCGGCGTAGAACAAGCCGAGACCGAAGGCGACTCCCAGCCCGGCGATGATCCAGAAGCGCACGATCACGGTGTTCTCCACCCAGCCCGCGAGCTCGAAGTGGTGATGGATCGGCGCCATGTTGAAGACCCGCTTGCGGGTCAGCTTGAAGGAGCCGATCTGGATGATCACCGACAGGGTCTCGACGACGAACAGCCCCCCGAGCACGACCAGCAGCAGCTCGGTGCGGGTGAGGATGGCGAGGCCGGCGAACAACCCGCCGAGGGCCAGGGATCCGGTGTCCCCCATGAAGATCCTGGCCGGTGAGGCGTTCCACCACAGGAACCCGAAGCAGGCGCCCATGGCCGCAGCGGCCACCAGAGCGAGGTCGAGCGGATCCCGTGCGTGGTAGCAGCTGGGCGTCGCGGAGAGGGTGCACGCGTTGCCGAACTCCCAGAAGGCGATGATCACGTACGAGGCGAGCACCATGACCGAGGTACCGGTCGCCAGTCCGTCCAGCCCGTCGGTGAGGTTGACGGCGTTGGACGTCCCGGTGACCACGAGGTAGGCGAACACCACGAACCCGACCGCCCCGAGCGACCAGCCGCCGTAGTCGCGGACGAAGGACAGGTGGGTCGACGCAGGGGTCAGCCCGGTGGTCGTGTTCTTGAACTGGAGCGCGAGCACGGCAAAGCCCACGCCGGTGAGGAGCTGCCCACCGAACTTCGCGACAGCCGTCAGGCCCAGCGAGCGCTGCTTGCGGATCTTGATGTAGTCATCGAGGAAGCCGACGACGCCGAGAGCGCCCATGAGGCCGAGCAGGAGCACCCCGCTGGCGGTCGGGCCGCGTCCGGGCGTGCGCAGGGCGAGCAGGTGCGCCACGACGTAACCGACGAGGGTCGCCAGGATGATCACGGCGCCGCCCATCGTGGGCGTTCCGCGCTTCACCGCGTGGCTCGCCGGTCCGTCCTCGCGGATCTCCTGCCCGTAGCCCTGCCGCCGGAAGAACCGCACGACGGCCGGTGT
>JAODNB010000121.1 GCA_025464795.1 Frankiales bacterium | reverse complement strand
ACGACGAACCAGGACGACGGTGAGGGATGGGGCCTGCTCGAGGTCATGACCATGGGCCCGCACCCGCAGTACTTCCAGGCGTGGGATGACGTTGCCCCTTAAGACGCAGCCGCCTGTCGAGCTGGTGGCGCCCGGCATCTGGATGGTCCCGACGGTCGTCCCCGACAACCCGATCGGCTGGACGCAGACCTACCTGATCGAGTCGTCCGACGGCCCGTACCTGGTCGACACGGGCTGGAACCACGACCTCGCCTGGGCCGATCTGATGGCTGGCCTCGTCACGTGCGGCACGTCGGTGGAAGAGGTCCGCGGCGTCATCGTGACCCACCACCACCCCGACCACCTCGGCCTGGTCGGGCGGGTGCGCGAGGCGAGCGGCTGCTGGGTCGGGATGCACGACGCAGACACGTCGCTGGTGAAGCAGCACCGCGAGATCCTGCTCGACGACCCGTCGGTGCTCGCGGCGGAGACCATCACGCTGCTGCAGGAAGCCGACGCCGGCCCCTGCGAGATCGACGAGATGATGGACGCGCACCAGGCCTTCCGCATGGAGGTCCCCGAGCTGCCCGACCGGCACCTCGGGACGCAGACCCTGCAGCTGGGTGACCGCAGGGTCGACCTCCAGCACACTCCCGGACACACGCCGGGCCACCTCTGCCTGCGGATCGACGGGCGGCTGCTGACGGGCGACCACCTGCTGAAGACCATCTCCTCGCACGTCGGTCTCTACGGCTTCGAGGCCGACGACAAGGACCCGCTGGGCGACTACTTCTCGTCCCTGCGGCTGCTGACGGGGGCTGAGCCGGTGGAGGTGCTGCCCGCGCACCGCGGCCGGTTCACCGGAGTCGACGCCCGGGTCGCGGAGCTGCTGGAGCACCACGCCGACCGGCTGGCTGAGATCCGCACCGCCCTGGCGTCGGGGCCGCTCGCTCCGTGGGCGCTGTGCCGGGCGATGACCTGGAACCGGCCGTGGGACGAGCTGCCCCGCGGCATGCTCCGAGCGGCCCTGGCGGAGGCCATGGCCCACGTGCGGCTGCTCGAGCGCTCAGGCGACGTGGTCGTCGTCCGTGGCACCCCCACCCAGGTCCGCCTCACCTAGCCGACAGCGGAACCGGAAGGGGCCCGCGCGAGCCGCTCTGGCCCCTTCCGGTTCCGTTGTGGGTGGGTTCAGAGGCGCTCGAGGATGACGCCGGGGGCGAGGGCGCCGCCGGCGCACATGGTCAGCAGGGCGAACTGCTTGTCGGTGCGCTCGAGCTCGTGCAGGGCCGTGACGATGAGGCGCGCGCCCGTGGAGCCGACCGGGTGACCGATGGCGAGGGCGCCGCCGTTCACGTTGATCTTGTCCATCGGGATGTCGTGCACGCGCTGCCACGACAGGACGACCGAGGCGAACGCCTCGTTGCACTCGAACAGGTCGATGTCCGAGATGGACATCCCGGCCTTCTTGAGCACCTCGCGGGTCGCGTCGACCGGGCCGTCGAGGTGGTAGTAAGGGTCGGAGCCGACGTTCACACGCGCGACGATCCGGGCCCGAGGCTTGATGCCCTTCTCGATGGCCTTCTCGCGGGTCATCCAGAGCACTGCCGCCGCGCCGTCGGAGATCTGCGAGGACGTACCGGCCGTGTGGATGCCGTCCGGGAGCACCGGCTTGAGGTTGGCCAGGCCCTCGCGGGTGGTCTCGCGCAGGCCCCCGTCCTTCGTGACGACCTGGGTGCCGCTGACGTTGCCCTCCTCGTCGAAGGTCGGTGCCTCGACGGCGAAGACCTCGCGGTCGAACCGCCCCTCGTCCCAGGCCACCTTGGCGCGGGCCTGCGACAGGACGCCGAGCTCCTCGATGTCGTCCCGGGTGATGCCGCGGTTCTTGGCGATCCGCTCGGCGGCCTCGAACTGGTTGGGCATGTCGAGCACCCAGTCGCTGTCGTGCGTCTTGCCGGGGCCGTTGATCACGTTGGCACCGAGACCGACACGGCTCATGGCCTCCACGCCGCAACCGATGCCGACATCGATGGCGCCCGACAGGATCAGGCCCTCGATCATCATGTTGGCCTGCATGGCGGACCCGCACTGGGCGTCGACCGTCGTGGTGCCGGTCTGGAAGGGCAGCCCGACGCCGAGCCAGGCGTTGCGGGTGATGGAGGATCCCTGCTCCCCGGCCTGTGTCACGCACCCGCCGATGGCCTGGTCCACCTCGGTCGCGTCGATGCCCGCGCGCTGAATGACCTCGACCTGAGCGGCGCCCAGGACCTTGGTGGCGTGCAGCCCGGCCAGCTGGCCGTTGCGCTTCCCGATGGGCGTGCGCGTCGCTGCGACGATGACCGGTTCGACCATGGGGATGCTCCTCGCTCGGATGTGCTCCAAATGTAGAACGTGTTCTCGTCTTCGTACAAGAGAAACTAGAACACGTTCTTGACGCGTCGGAACGCGCTGGTTACGGTCCCGACATACCCAGAACCACCCTTGAGGAGCCCGTGACAGTGCTGGACGACGCCCACGCCCTCCTCGGCGGGGCGCCAGGACCCCTGCGGGTCGGGCGCGACCCGGTGAACCTCCCGATGATCCACCACTGGTGCCAAGCGCTGGACGACAAGAACCCCGCCTACCTCGACGAGGAGTTCGCCGCGAAGACCCGCGGGCACCTCATCGCGCCGCCGGGCATGCTCCAGACGTGGACCATGGACGCCCCCCGGGTCTCCGGTTCCAACGACGAGGTCAACCGCCTGCTCGACGAGGCCGGCTACACCAGCGTCGTGGCGGTCAACTACGAGCACGAGTACCTCCGCGAGCTCAAGCACGGCGAGCGCATCAGCGTCCGCTCTATGGCTGAGGACCTGAGCGCGGAGAAGCAGACAGCGCTCGGCCCCGGGGTCTTCACCACCGTGCGCCACGAGTACGTCACTGACGACGGCGAGGTCATCGGGATCGGCCGGATGCGGCTGCTGAAGTTCAAGCCTCCCGCCCCCAAGCCGGCGATCGGTGACCGACCGACCCCCGCCATCGGCAGGGACAACGCCTTCTTCTGGGAGGGCGTCGAAGCGGGTGAGCTGCGCATCCAGAAGTGCAACGCCTGCGGGTACGTCAACCACCCGCCGCAGCCGCTGTGCGCAGGCTGCGGGAGCAGCGATGTGGGCTACGTCGT
>JAODNB010000254.1 GCA_025464795.1 Frankiales bacterium | reverse complement strand
CGGACAAAGGAAATCGCATGGCTGTCGTCAGCATGCGCCAGCTCCTCGAGAGCGGCGCCCACTTCGGTCACCAGACCAAGCGCTGGAACCCGAAGATGAAGCGCTTCATCTTCACCGAGCGCAACGGCATCTACATCATCGACCTCCAGCAGTCGCTGGGGTACATCGACCGTGCCTACGACTTCGTCAAGGAGACCGTCGCGCACGGCGGCACGATCATGTTCATCGGCACGAAGCGCCAGGCGCAGGAGTCGATCGCCGAGCATGCGGGGCGCGTCGGCATGCCCTACGTCACCGAGCGCTGGCTCGGCGGGATGCTCACCAACTTCCAGACCGTCTACAAGCGGCTGCAGCGCCTCAAGGAGCTCGAGCTCATCGAGCAGACCGGTGGCGCCACCGTGCTGACGAAGAAGGAAGCCCTCGTCCTCACCCGCGAGCGCATCAAGCTGCAGCGGACCCTCGGCGGCATCCGCGAGATGACCCGTACGCCGTCTGCGGTGTGGATCGTCGACACGAACAAGGAGCACCTGGCCGTCAACGAGGCCCGCAAGCTCAAGATCCCTGTGGTCGCGATCCTCGACACCAACTGCGACCCCGATGTCGTCGACTACAAGATCCCCGGCAACGACGACGCGATCCGGAGCATCGCCACGCTGACCCGCGTCATCGCCGACGCCGTCGCTGAGGGGCTCATGGCCCGTGCCGGTGCCCAGGCCAACGCCGGCGCCGACTCCAAGCCCGAGCCCGGTGTCCTCGGTGCCGACGAGCCGCTCCCCGCTTGGGAGGAGGCCCTCCTCACCGGTGACGCTCCTGCCGCTCCCGATGTCACGACGGCCGCTCCTGTGGCTGAGGCCCCCGCCGTCGCCGAAGCCCCCGCGGCCGACGCCCCCACCGCCTGAGAGGCACTTCCATGAGCAACGTTTCTGTCGCGGACATCAAGAAGCTCCGCGAGGCCACCGGCGCCGGCATGACCGACTGCAAGAACGCCCTGGTCGAGTCGGACGGCGAGTACGACAAGGCGCTCGAGTTCCTGCGGATCAAGGGCCTCAAGGGCGTCGCCAAGCGCGAGGGCCGCGCGGCCAGCAACGGCCTCGTCGCCGCGAAGCTCGACGGCACGTCCAAGGGCGTGCTGCTCGAGATCAACTGCGAGACCGACTTCGTCGCCAAGAACCCGACCTTCATCGCCTTGGCGGAGACCGTCGTCGGCGCGGCGCAAGGCGCCAACAGCGCTGACGAGATCGTGGTCGACGGCAAGAAGCTGCAGGAGGTCATCGACGACGCCGGCGCCCTGCTCGCGGAGAAGATCGAGGTCCGTCGCGTCGTCAGCTTCGAGGGCGCCTACGTCGGCGTCTACCTGCACAAGACGAGCCCGGACCTGCCGCCGCAGGTCGGTGTCCTCATCGAGCTCACGGCCGAGAACGCCGACCTCGCGAAGGACATCGCCCAGCACATCACGGCGCTGCCTCCGCAGTTCGTCACCCGGGACGAGGTGCCCGCCGACCTCGTCGCCAAGGAGCGCGAGATCGCTCGCGCCACCGCGATCGAGGAGGGCAAGCCCGAGGCTGCCCTCGACAAGATCGTCGAGGGTCGGGTGACCGGCTTCTTCAAGGACAACGTCCTCGTCGAGCAGTCGTTCGCCAAGGACAGCAAGAAGACCGTCGGCAAGGTGCTCGAGGAGGCCGGCGTCTCGGTCGTTCGCTTCGCGCGCTTCAAGGTCGGCCAGGCCTGAGCAGTCGTTCTCCGCGAAGTCCCTCAGCACTAGAGTGCTGAGGGACTTCGCATTTCCGAGCAGAAGAGGGGCCAGCGCCTGATGAGCGAGTACCGACGGGTGCTGCTGAAGCTCTCTGGTGAGGCCTTCGCGGGTGGGCGCAGCATGGGCGTAGACCCGCCGACCGTCCGCGCGATCGCCGTCGGCATCGCGGAGGTCGTGCGGCAGGGCACCCAGGTCGCGGTCGTCGTCGGCGGTGGCAACTACTTCCGGGGTGCTGAGCTCACCGAGCAGGGCATGGACCGCCCCCGCGGGGACTACATGGGCATGCTCGGCACGGTCATCAACTGCTTGGCGCTGCAGGACTTCCTGGAGAAGCAGGGCATCGACACCCGCGTGCAGACGGCGATCGCCATGGGTCAGGTCGCGGAGCCGTACGTGCCCCGGCGGGCCATCCGGCACCTCGAGAAGGGCCGGGTCGTGATCTTCGGCGCCGGCCTCGGCGTGCCGTTCTTCTCGACCGACACCTGCGCCGCCCAACGCGCCCTGGAGGTCGGGGCCGAGGCGGTCCTGATGGCCAAGCAGGTCGACGGCGTCTACGACGACGACCCGAAGAAGAACCCGGACGCCGTCCGGTACGACCACCTGTCCTACGCCGAGGTGCTGGAGAAGCGGCTGAAGGTCGCCGACGCCACCGCCATCTCGTTGTGCATGGACAACGACCTTCCCCTCGTCGTGTTCGACATCTTCGCGGAGAAGGGCATCGCCCGCGCCGTCGCGGGCGAGAAGATCGGCACCCTCGTGAGCTCGGAGGCAAGCACATGATCGACGAGTCGCTCTTCGACGCGGAAGAGCGCATGGAGAAGGCCGTCGCGGTCGCCCAGGAGGACTTCTCCCGGATCCGCACCGGCCGCGCCAACGCTGCGATGTTCAACCACCTCGTGGTCGAGTACTACGAGACGATGAACCCCATCCTGAGCCTCGCCTCGCTGCAGGTCCCGGAGCCCCGCATGGCGGTGATCACCCCGTACGACAAGGGATCGCTCGGTGTCATCGAGCGCGCCATCCGCGACTCCGACCTCGGGGTGAACCCGACCAACGACGGGACCCTGATCCGCGTGGTGTTCCCGCAGCTGACGGAGGAGCGCCGCAAGGAGTTCATCAAGGTCGCGCGCAGCAAGGCCGAGGACGCGAAGGTCTCGATCCGCAACATCCGTCGCAAGGCCAAGGACGAGCTCGACAAGATGAAGAAGGACGGCGACGCCGGAGAGGACGACGTCGACCGCGCGGAGAAGGAGCTCGAGAAGCTCACGACCCAGTACGTCAACCGCATCGACGCGCTGCTGTCGCACAAGGAAGCCGAGCTCCTCGAGGTCTGATGGCTACCCTTCCCGACGTCGCGACCACGGAAGCCGCACCCAAGACCAGTCGGGCCGGACGCAACCTCCCGGCGGCGATCGCGGTCGGTCTCAGCCTGGGCGGTCTCATCCTCGGCACGGTCTACTCGCCGTACAAGTGGACCTTCATCGTGATCGTCGCTCTTGCGGCGGCGATGGGCACCAGTGAGATCGTGAAGGCCCTCCGTTCCCTCGGCGCGCAGCCACCGATGGCTCCGCTCCTCGTCGGTGGAGCGGCGACCGTCGTCGCGGCCTACAGGTACGGCTCCACGGAGCTGTTCCTCGGCCTTGCGCTCACCGTCCTCGGCTGCCTGCTCTGGCGTCTCGCTGACCCGGCCGAGGGCATCCTCAGGGACTTCACGGCATCAGTGTTCACGGCGACGTACGTGCCGTTCCTCATCGGCTTCGCGGCGCTGATGACGGTCCCGTCGGACGGCGCTGACCGGATCACCGCGTTCGTCTCGACCGTCATCTGCAGCGACGTCGGTGGATACGCAGCCGGGGTGCTGTTCGGCAAGCACCCGATGGCGCCCTCGGTCTCGCCGAAGAAGTCCTGGGAGGGCTTCGCGGGCTCGACCCTGGCCTGTGCCCTGGGTGGTGCCGTCTTCTTCGTGACCCTGTTCGACCAGCCCGCCTGGCAGGGCGTGCTGTTCGGTCTGGCGGTCGTCGCCAGCGCGACGCTCGGCGACCTGGGCGAGTCGATGGTGAAGCGGGACATCGGCATCAAGGACATGGGCACGCTGCTGCCGGGTCATGGCGGGTTGATGGACCGGCTCGACTCCCTGCTGCCGACCGCACCGATCGCCTGGTTGCTCCTCACCGCCTTCGTGCCTCTCCCCTAGGAACCGCCCGGAGGAACCGCCCGTACGCTGGGCTCACTGTGATCCCTCTGCCGCTCGTCTTCGACGCCCCCAAGAAGGGCATGCCTCCGCAGCACCTGGCCGACCTCGACCCGGCCGCGCGCCGGGCCCGGCTGGCCGAGCTGGGGGAGAAGCCGTTCCGCGCGGAGCAGCTGTCTCGGCACTACTTCGCCGGCCACACCCGCGAGCAGATGACCGACGTCTCGGGTTCTCTGCGTGACAAGCTCGACGACCTCATGCCTGAGCTGTTCACGCAGCTCCGCGTGGTCGACTGCGATGAGGGTGCGACGAAGAAGACGCTCTGGAGGGCCCACGACGGGACCCTCGTCGAGTCCGTGCTGATGCGGTACCCGGGCCGCACCACGGTGTGCGTCAGCAGCCAAGCGGGTTGCGGCATGGCCTGCCCCTTCTGCGCTACCGGACAGGGCGGCCTCACTCGCAACCTGTCGACGGCCGAGATCACCGACCAGGTGGTCCGGGCGGGCGAGAAGGTCACCAACGTCGTCTTCATGGGGATGGGCGAACCGCTGGCCAACTACAACCGGGTGGTCGCGGCGGTGCGGCGCATGGTCGACCCGACCCCGCACGGTCTCGGCATGTCGCAGCGCAACATCGTCGTGTCCACCGTCGGACTGGTCCCCGCGATCAAGCGGTTCACGGAGGAGGGCCTGCAGGTCACGCTCGCGCTGTCCCTGCACGCACCGGACGACGAGCTCCGCAACACCCTGGTGCCCGTGAACACCCGATGGCCGGTGCGTGAGGTCCTCGAGGCCGCCTTCGGGTACACCCGCAGGACCGGCAGGCGGCTGTCGATCGAGTACGCCCTCATCCGTGACGTGAACGACCAGCCGTGGCGGGCCGACATGCTGGCCAAGCGGCTCAAGGGCAAGCTGGTCCACGTCAACCTGATCCCCTTGAACCCCACACCCGGGTCGGAGTGGGACGCCTCTCCCAAGCCGGTCGAGCAGGAGTTCGTCCGCCGGCTCCGCGACGCTGGGGTCAACGCGACCGTGCGCGACACCCGCGGACGCGAGATCGCCGGCGCCTGCGGCCAGCTCGCCGCCCTGGAGTAGCTCTCCCGGCTGGCCCCCCGGTAACCGCATGTCTTGCTGAGCCCCGTACCTGATCGGGTACGGAGGTATCCGATCGGATACCGGCCTGGCAGAACAAGATGGCCGCTGGGGCGTCACGGTAGACACTTCTGCGAAGGTGTGTACCGTCCGAGCCATGCGCAACCCGCCCGCCGGTCAGCCGTTCAGCTCCTCTGACGAGGAGATCGCTCAGGCCCTCGAGGACGTGTCGATCCCGACCCTCCTGCTCTCGTGCGTGCACATGAGCGGCGACGCGAGCATCCTCGACGGACCGCTCAGGCCGCAGGGGCTGTTCCTCAACGAGGTCCAGGGCTACATGTCCGAGGAGGACAAGGCCGCCGCCCGGGCGTTGGCGCTGACGATCATCACGGACTACCGCGACCGAGGTTGCCCTGAGCCCGACCCGATCGAGCCGGCGCTGCTGCATCGGATGATGAGCTGGCTCGTCTGCGAGGAGGTCCCGGACGAGTACGTTCCCATGCTCCTGGAGGAGATGGAGCTCGACGGCACCGACCCGCGGGCTGTCTCGGGTGAGCCACTGGACCTGCCGGTCGTCGTCATCGGGCTCGGCATGTCGGGCCTGCTCGCTGCGATCCGCCTTCAGGAGGCGGGCATCCCGTACACCGTCGTGGAGAAGAACGAGGGCGTCGGCGGGACGTGGTGGGAGAACCGGTACCCCGGAGCACGGGTCGACGTGGGGAACCACTTCTACTGCTACAGCTTCGAGCCGTCCGACTCGTGGACGGAGTTCTTCGCCCAGCAGCCGGAGCTGCAGGCGTACTTCCAGGCCGTCCTGGACAAGCACGGCGTGGCTGAGCACGTCCGCTTCGGGACGGAGGTGCTGAGCGCGGCCTGGGACGAGCAGACCGCGACCTGGGACGTCCGGACCACGACCGGCTCCCTGACAGCTCGGGCGGTCATCAGCGCCGTCGGCCAGCTGAACCGCCCGCACGTACCCGACTTCGAGGGAGCCTTCGACGGGCCGGCCTTCCACACGGCGCGCTGGGAGCACGACGTCGACCTCACGGGCAAGGACGTCGTGATGATCGGCGCAGGTGCCACCGGCTTCCAGGTCGCGCCGGCGATCGCCGACCGGGTGAAGAGCCTCACCGTCTTCCAACGGACGCCCCAGTGGATGTTCCCGAACCCGAGCTACCACGACAAGGTCGGCCCGGGGGTGCAATGGGCGCTGAGGCACCTGCCCTTCTACGGCCGCTGGTATCGCTTCCTCATCTTCTGGCCCGGCTGCGACGGCGGCTTCATCACCGCCAGGGTCGATCCGACGTGGGAGGACCAGGAGCACTCGGTCAGCGAGATCAACGACCTGACGCGCGTGATGTTCACCGACTGGATCGTGAGCCAGGTCGGGGACGACGAGGACCTGCGCGCAAAGGTCGTGCCGACCTACCCGCCGACAGGCAAGCGGACCCTGCAGGACAACGGCTCGTGGCTGAAGACCCTGACCCGGGACGACGTGACCCTGGTGACCTCAGGCGTTGCCCGCCTGGAGCACGACCGCGTGGTCGACAACGACGGGATCGCCTATCCCGCCGACGTTCTGGTCTACGCCACGGGATTCCGAGCCAACGAGATCCTGCTGCCGCTGCGCATCACCGGGCGGGACGGCCGCGACCTGCGCGAGGAGTGGGGGAGCCGTCCGAAGGCCTACCTGGGCATGACCGTTCCGGGCTTCCCGAACTTCTTCATGCTGTACGGGCCAGGGACCAACCTGGCCAGCGGTGGCAGCCTCATCTTCCACAGCGAGTGCGAGGTGGGGTACGTCGTGCAGTGCCTGCAGGAACTGGCCAGAGGGCACCGCACGATGGAGCCGCGGCAGGACGTCCACGACGCGTACTACGAGAAGTCGCAGGCGGAGATGCGAGGGCTCGTGTGGGCCTCACCCCACATCGAGCACTCGTTCTACAAGAACGCCGACGGGGAGGTGCACGGGCTCAGCCCGTGGCGGCTCGTCGACTTCTGGTCCTGGACCCGCAGGCTGGGCCGGGACGACTTCGTCTGGACCTGATTCAGCCCTTGGGGCCGTCGGTCTCGTAGGTCGTGATGTCGGGGGCTCCGTCGAGGGCGTCCCCGGCGACGGTGAACAGCTCAGCCAGGTGCGGCATCGTGAAGTGCGCGTCGAGAGACGCCTGGTCCGTCCAGGTCTCCACCGAGATGAAATGGTTCGGGTTCTCGAGGTCCGACGTGAAGACGTAGGACAGGCAGCCGGCGTCGCCACGGCTCGCGGCCGCGGCCTTGGCCAGAGCGTTCGCGAGGAGGTCCCGGGACTCGGGCTTGGCGTTGAGGTGGGCGATGACGACGAGCACAGGTCCTCCAGAGGGTCGGTGGAGCACTTCCTACAGCACGGGTGCGCGATGATGGAGGAGTGACCCTTCGCGACGTCGTGCTGCTGGGGTCGACGGGCTCCGTCGGCACCCAGGCGATCGACGTGATCCGGGCGAACCCCGACCGCTTCCGGGTCGTCGGACTGGGAGCGGGTGGGGGGAACGTCGCTCTGCTGGCCGAGCAGGCCCTCGAGCTCGGTGTCGAGGTCGTGGCGGTCGCGCGCGCGACCGCGGCTCAGGACCTCCAGCTGGCCTTCTACGCGGCTGCTCAGGCGAAGGGCTTCAGCGCCGGCGAGTTCGCGGTCCCGAAGATCCTCGCCGGGCCGGACGCGCTCACCGAGCTCGCGGCGTGGCCCTGCCACACGGTCCTGAACGCCATCACGGGCTCCGTGGGGCTCGCTCCGACGCTCAGCGCCCTCGAGGCAGGTCGGGTGCTGGCCCTGGCCAACAAGGAGTCCCTGGTGGCCGGGGGGCCGCTCGTGACCCCGTACATGGACCAGATCCGAGCCGTCGACAGCGAGCACAGCGCGCTGGCGCAGTGCCTGCGCGGCGGCAGCCGGCCGGAGGTCCGCAAGCTGGTCCTCACGGCCAGCGGTGGCCCGTTCCGCGGGCGGACGGACCTGCGGGGCATCACTCCCGAGCAGGCGATGGCGCACCCCACCTGGGACATGGGACCGGTGATCACCATCAACAGCGCCACCCTCGTCAACAAGGGCCTGGAGGTCATCGAGGCGCACCTGCTGTTCGACGTGCCGTACGACGACATCGAGGTCGTCGTGCACCCGCAGTCCCTGATCCACTCCCTGGTCGAGTTCGTCGACGGGTCCACGCTCGCTCAGGTCAGCCCCCCGGACATGCGCCTGCCCATCGCGCTCGCCCTCGGCTGGCCCGAGCGCGTACCTGGTGCAGCCAAGGCCGTCGACTGGACCGAGGCGGCCACCTGGACCTTCGAACCGGTCGACGAGGAGGTCTTCGGCGCCATTGCGCTCTGCCGGGCCGCCGGAACCACGGGCGGGACCGCGCCGGCAGCGCTGAACGCGGCCAACGAGGTCTGCGTCCAGGCCTTCGTGGAGGGTCGGCTCGAGTTCGCCGCGATCGTCGACACGGTCGCCCGTGTCGTGGACGAGCACGAGCTCAGGGAACGTCCGACACTGGTCGAGGTGTTGAACACAGAGACGTGGGCCCGCGCCCGCGCCTCAGAGCTGACGACCACCGCAAGCGCCCCCCAAAGGAACCCCTCGTGACCCTGCTCGGCATCCTCGCCTTCGTGGTGGCGCTCCTCGTCTCGGTGATGCTCCACGAGGCAGGGCACTTCCTCACCGCGCGCCACTACGGGATGAAGGCCACCCAGTTCTTCGTCGGCTTCGGCCCCACGATCTGGTCACGCCACAAGGGCGAGACCGAGTACGGCGTGAAGGCCATCCCCGCCGGTGGCTTCGTCAAGATCATCGGCATGACCCCGATCGAGCAGGTCGAGCCAGGCGACGAGGACCGCGCCTTCTTCAAGCAGAAGCCTGGGCGCAAGACCGTGGTCCTGGCTGCCGGCTCGACCGTGCACTTCATCATCACGATCGTGCTCCTGTTCGGGACGGTCCTGGCCCTGGGTGTCTCGGACACCAAGACCCCGACGCTCGCGAGCTCCCAGGCCTGCATACCGCTCCGGATCGACAGCACCACCACGGTCGTCGACACGACCGTCGACAAGAAGACGGGCGCCTGCCGAGCGGGGCAGGTCGCCAGCCCTGCCGCTGCCGCGGGCCTCAGCGAAGGCGACAAGGTGCTGTCCGCCAACGGTAAGGCCGTGACGGACTACCTGGGCTTCCGGAAGCTGGTACGGGGCTCCGCGGGCAGGCCCCTCACGCTGGTGGTCCAGCGGGACGGCAAGACGCGCACCCTCACGGTGACCCCGGTGGCGACGCAGCGCCCAGACCTCACCGATGAGACGAAGGTCGTCACCGTCGGCACGGTCGGGATCGGCCAGGACCCGTTCGTCCTCAAGCACGTGGGGCTGGGCGAGGCCTTCTCGCAGACCGGCTCCCAGCTCAAGCTGCTCGTCACCGGCACCTTCGACACCATCACGAAGAAGCTCGGCACGATCGGCTCGGTCTACGACAAGAACCGCGACCCCACAGGGTTCGTCGGTGTCGTCGGCGTCAGCCGTGTGAGCGGGGAGATCGCGAGCGCCCACATCCCCTTCGTGAACAAGCTCTACGGCGGGCTGCTCCTCGTTGCCGGGTTGAACCTGTTCGTCGGCATCTTCAACCTGCTGCCGCTGCTGCCGCTCGACGGCGGTCACATCGCAGTGGTCTGGTTCGAGGCGGTGCGCGACCGGGTGAAGCGGGCGCGCGGGTACGTCGGCGACGTCGTCCGGGTCGACTACAACCGCCTGATGCCACTGACGTTCGCCGTGGTGATCCTGTTCGCCGGCTTCTCCCTCTGGCTCCTGGGCGCCGACATCGTCAACCCGATCAAGCTGAACCAGTGACGGTCGCCCTGGGCATGCCCGAGGTGCCGGCCAGGCTGGCCGAGCGGGCCAAGACCAAGCAGCTGAACGTCGGGGGTGTCCTCGTCGGCGGGGGTGCGCCCATCTCCGTGCAGTCGATGACGACGACGGTCACTGCGGACGTGAACGCCACGCTGCAGCAGATCGCGGAGCTCACCGCGACGGGCTGCCAGATCGTCCGGGTCGCGGTGCCAGACCCGGTCGACGCGGATGCACTCGCCACCATCGTGGCGAAGTCGCAGCTGCCGGTCATCGCTGACATCCACTTCCAGCCGAAGTACATCTTCAAGGCGATCGACGCTGGCTGCGCGGCCGTGCGGGTCAACCCGGGCAACATCCGGGAGTTCGACGGCAACGTGGGCGAGATCGCCCGGGCTGCGAAGGCGGCGGGCACGCCCATCCGGATCGGCGTGAACGCCGGCTCCTTGGACAAGCGCCTGCTCGCGAAGTACGGCAAGGCCACTCCCGAGGCCCTGGTCGAGTCGGCCCTCTGGGAGTGCTCGCTGTTCGAGGAGCACGACTTCACCGACATCAAGATCTCGGTGAAGCACAACGACCCCGTCGTGATGGTCCAGGCGTACCGGCTGCTGTCGCAGCAGTGCGACTACCCCCTGCACCTCGGGGTGACCGAGGCCGGACCGGCCTTCCAGGGCACCATCAAGTCGGCGGTCGCGTTCGGCGCCCTGCTCGCGGAGGGCATCGGTGACACCATCCGGGTCTCCCTGTCGGCTCCTCCCGTGGAGGAGGTCAAGGTCGGTCTGCAGATCCTCGAGTCGCTGAACCTCAAGCAGCGCGGTCTGGAGATCGTCAGCTGCCCGTCGTGCGGGCGAGCGCAGGTCGACGTCTACACGCTCGCGAACCAGGTCACCGCCGGCCTGGAAGGCCTCACCGTTCCCCTTCGGGTCGCGGTCATGGGGTGCGTCGTCAACGGTCCCGGTGAGGCCCGGGAGGCCGACCTCGGGGTCGCGTCCGGCAACGGCAAGGGCCAGATCTTCGTCAAGGGAGAGGTCATCAAGACCGTGCCTGAGGCCCAGATCGTGGAGACCCTCATCGAAGAGGCCCTGAGGCTCGCCGAGTTGTACGACGGGCCCTCGGGTGCGCCCACCGTGTCTGCCTGACGATCAGCTGCCTCTCTCATGACAGTGTCTGCCTGACGATCAGCTGCGCGCCTCCCGAAAGTGACCGCCTGACCCGTACATTGGTCCGGTGTTGAGGACCTCGGCCACCCGTGTGCTCGAGGCGCGTGACCTCGACGAGGTGCGGGCGCTGGTCGCCCGCGACCCGGTTGCTGACGTGTTCGTGGCCTCGCGCCTGGACGCCTGTGGCCTCGATGCCTGGCGGCTCGGAGCTGAGGTCTGGGGCTACGGGGACCGCGGTCGGCTCGAGGCCATCTGCTACTCCGGGGCGAACCTCGTCCCGGTCCAGGCCGGCCCGGACGCGATCAAGGCGTTCGCGGACCGTGCTCGTCGTCAGGGCCGCCGCTGCTCGTCCCTGGTGGGGCCAGCGGCCGCCGTCGGGGAGCTCTGGAACCTGCTCCAGCCGCACTGGGGCTGGGCACGCGAGGTACGGGCCCGTCAGCCCCTCATGGCCATCGACGAGGACCCGCGCATCGAGCCAGATGACGGCGTACGCCTCGTCGAGCCGCGCGAGATCGACCTGCTGCTCCCGGCCTGCGTGGCGATGTTCACGGAGGAGGTGGGGGTGTCGCCGTTGGCCGGTGACGGTGGAGTCCTCTACCGGGCGCGCATCGAGGAGCTCATCGCGCAGAAGCGGGCGTGGGCCCGCATCCAGGACGGTGCGGTCCTGTTCAAGGCCGAGGTCGGGGCCGCAACGAGCCAGGTCTGCCAGGTCCAGGGGGTGTGGGTCCACCCCACCCTTCGAGGGCGCGGGATGGGCACGACGGGAACGGCAGCAGTCGTCGAGCAGGCCCGCGCGACGGTCGCACCGACCGTCTCGCTCTACGTCAACGACTACAACATCGCTGCCCGCAGGGCCTACGAGAAGGTCGGGTTCGCCGAGGTCGGGGTCTTCGCCAGCGTCCTGTTCTGATCCCACCATGTGAGACGGGCGTCCCGAGTGCTGTTCGTCACGCTGGCGTGGACTTGCCTCGATCGGGCAGAGTCAGTCATGGTTCGCCCCTGGTGCTGTTCGTCAGGCAACGCGCAAGCAACTCGAAGGGTCTCTCGTCGTGACGCTCTCCCTCAAGCCCGGAACCGCGTGGGCGGACGTCTACGCGCGCGCGCGCGCCATCGCGCCGGAGGCGTTCGACGCCGACCGCATCCTGAACCTGGCGGGTGGCGAGTGGCGGCGGAGCGGCTCACCGGGCGAGCACGTCACCCCGATCGACGGCACCCCGATCGAGGGGCCGCCGCGCATCACGCACGAGGACGCGGTGACCGCGGTGGCCCAGGCGGCTGACGAGCACAAGGCCTGGGGGGCCGTCGACCTCGACGAGCGCAAGGCGCGCGTCAAGGCTGCCGTCGACGAGATGCGCACCCACCGCGAGACCCTCGCGCTGCTGCTCGTCTGGGAGATCGGCAAGCCGTGGCGGCTCGCCTGCGCCGACGTCGACCGCGCTCTCGACGGCGTCGACTGGTACCTGCAGGAGATCGAGCGCCAGATCGCCGGCCGCCGGCCGCTGCCCGGCCCGGTCTCCAACATCGCGTCCTGGAACTACCCGATGTCGGTGCTGGTGCACGCGGAGCTGGTCGAGTGCCTCGCGGGCAACGCTGTCGTGGCCAAGACGCCGTCGCAGGGCGGCTTCCACTGCCTCACCCTGGCGCACGCCATCATGCGTCGTCAGGGCCTGCCGGTGACGCTGCTCAGCGGCGTGGGCTCGACTCTCGGGGATGCGCTCATCAGCGCGCCGGAGATCGGCGCGCTGGCATTCGTCGGCGGCCGCGCGAACGGCCGCAAGGCCGCCACGACCCTGGCGGACACCGGGAAGCGGCACTTCCTCGAGCAGGAGGGCCTCAACGCGTGGGGGATCTGGGACTTCTCCCAGTGGGACGACCTTGCCGTCCACCTCAAGAAGGGCTTCGAGTACGCCAAGCAGCGCTGCACCGCCTACCCGCGGTACGTCGTCCAGCGCGAGCTGTTCCCCGAGTTCCTGGAGATGTACCTGCCCGTCGTCCAGTCGCTTCGCTTCGGCCACCCCCTGGCTGTCGAGACGTCGTTCGACCCGCTGCCGGAGCTCGACTTCGGCCCGGTCATCCACGCCACCAAGGCTGCGGAGCTGCGCGACCACTACGCCGCTGCCGTCAGCGGCGGCGCCGTGCCGCTCTACCGCGGAGACCTCTCCGACGGGCGCTTCCTCGACGGCCAGGACACCAGCGCGTACGTCGCACCGGCCGCCGTCCTCGGTCCGCCGACCAACTGGGCGCTCCACCACGCTGAGCCCTTCGGGCCCCTCGACAGCGTCATCATCGTTGACACCGAGAACGAGCTGCTGGCAGCGATGAACGCCTCCAACGGCTCGCTGGTCGCCTCCGTGGCTACCGATGACGCTGTCTTCGGCGCACGCGTTGCCGAGCAGCTCCAGGCCTTCAAGGTGGGCATCAACAAGCCGCGCTCGCGGGGCGACCGGGAGGAGGTCTTCGGTGGCAAGGGGGCGTCCTGGAAGGGCGCCTTCGTCGGCGGCGATCTGCTCGTGCAAGCAGTCACCGAGGGTCCCGAGGGCGAAGAGCTGTTCGGCAACTTCCCGGGCTACAGCCGGTCACCCGAGAACGTCTAGCTCGAAAAGTCTCTTTGGGACGGCGCAGTCGGGTCGAGGCTGCTTCGAGGGCGGGCTCATCACGGACCAAACCCGGCACATGGAGCCGATTCGCGAGGCTGATGGCCCTGACCGCTGCTCCAAAGGGCCCAGTGAACAGATGACTCGAACGAGCCATGAAGCAATCAGCCAGACCCTGCCGATGGATAGGTACAAGCCAGTTCACCTACCCAGAGGGACTACATCATGCGCCGTCACAGCACTGCACTCGCCCTGGTTGCCGCCGCCGCCGCGTCTGTCGTCGGCCTCGGAGCGGGTACCGCCAACGCTGCCCAGACCGGAGGCACCGCAGCGACCTTCGCCATCAACGCCGGCGCGATCAGCATCACCGTGCCGACCGGCACCGTCGCCCTGGGCTCCGTCGCAACCGGCTCGTCCACGGTCAGCGGCTCCTTGGGCACCGTCGCTGTCAGCGACCAGCGCGCCAACCTGGTGTCCGCCTGGACGACCACGGTCACGTCCACCGACTTCTTCACCGGCACGCACACCACGAACGAGACGGTGCCGAACACGTCGATCACCTACACGTCGGGTACCCCCACCACGACTGGCCTTGGAGCCTTCACCCCCTCCCTCGCCGCGACCGTCGGCACTGGCGCGACGGCTGTGTCGCTGGCTGCTGGTTCCGGTGTCAACACCGCGAGCTGGAACCCGACCATCACCTTCAACCTGGCGGCCGCGCAGGTCGCCGGTACGTACTCGGGCACGATCACGCACTCTGTCGCCTAAGAGGCTATAGAAAGAGCGCATGATCTCCAGAGCACTCGTCGTTCTGCTGGTGGCCGGGGCCCTCGCCCCGGCCATCGGCACGTTCCCGTCCGCCCAGGCTGCCAGCAGCGGAGGCATCGGGATCCGGCTCGGGGAGGCGCCGACGTCCCGACGGGACGACCCCCGTGCCCGCATCTACGTGATCGACCACGTCGCCCCGGGCGCCTCGTTCTCCCGCAAGCTCGTTGTCACCAACGACTCACCCAAACCGGTCGATGTCGCTCTCTACCCCGCCGCGGCGGACATCACCAAGGGCGGTTTTGCGCCGGGACCGGGCCACGCGGTGAACGAGCTGACGACGTGGACGAAGGTCAGCCAGTCCTCGATCAAGCTGGCGGCCGGAGCCAACACCACCGTCGAGGCCACGATCTCGGTGCCCCCGAAGGCCTCTTCGGGTGAGCGGTACGCGGTCATCTGGGCCGAGGTGAGCTCCGGCGCGACCTCGGGGGTCAGGCAGGTGAACCGGGTCGGTGTCCGCGTCTACCTGTCCGTAGGACCGGGAGGTGAGCCCCCCAGCGACTTCACCATTGACACCCTCACTGCCAACAGACTGCCCGACGGCAGTCCTGTCGTTTACGCCCTGGTGCACAACACCGGCGGTCGCGCTCTCGACATGAGCGGATCACTGAAGCTCGCTAACGGTCCCGGCGGTCTCAGCGCCGGTCCTTTCACGGCGAAGCTCGGGACCACGCTCGGGGTGAAGGACACCGAGCCGGTCACTGTCCTGCTCGACAAGGCACTGCCGGCTGGGCCATGGAAGGCGAGCATCGAGCTCGTCAGCGGCCTCAACAAGCGCGGAGCCCAGGCCACCATCACCTTCCCGGCCGTAGAAGGAGCGGGAACGCCCGTCACGACCACTCCGCTGGTCCAGAAGCATGGCGACAGCAGTGGGCTGCCCCTGGTCCCGATCGCGGGAACAGCAGGCGGCATCGGTCTGCTCGGTCTGCTGTTCTTCCTCCTGTCCCGCCGCCAGAAGCCGGCGAAGCGGGCGAAGCACAGCCGCTGACTCACACCACGCTGTGCGTGATGGTCCCGGTGTACTTGCCGGCGACGTTGGAGGCCCCGACGGTGATGGTGATCTGCGGGTTCCAGGTCAAGGACGTCCCGGCCACGGCCGTCCCCGTACAGCTGAAGGCGGTCACGGCAGAGGCCAGCGACACGGGCGATGAGGGCTGGCCAGCTGTGCACGTCCCGACCAGGCCAATGGGCACACCGGGCCCGGACATGTAGGCAATGGAGCTTGCAGGGACAGTCTCCGGGCTTGTCCCCCCGCCCGTCTTGAAGCTCGTCGCCGACACCGTCGCGACCCAACCCGCGTCCTGGGACAGCACCGTTGACGTCGTGACCGTCACGGAGCCGAGGGAGTGAGTGATCGTGCCTCCACCCGGACCGCGAGAACCCAGGTCGACGGGGCCACTGGGAACGGAGATCGTCAGACCAGCGGCAGAGGCCGCCTCAGCCGGCGCTGGCGGCAGCAGCAGGAGGCTCGTCAGGGACGAGGTCAGCACCATTGCGAGGCGGGCACGACGAACTGGGCCTGTCACGGCGCGCCTCCCTTCACCACTCCATCGGCAAGTGCCTCGCAAGGCATGAGCCTCGCCGATCCCCTGAGCAACAACACCTTCGCAAGGCTAGCGACGGCCGTACGACGTGCGGGCGTGCCTGAGTCCCGGACAGGGTGCTGGTTGTCCGGGTTCTCAGGTCTTGCTTTGGGTTGTGCGGTGGCGGGGCGTCAGTAGCCCTTGGGTTGTCGGGTGAAGGTCCAGCCGCCTCGGCTGGTCCATTGGTAGTCGCCGTTGGGGAGCTTCTCGACGGTGAAGGCGGCTTGTTTGGCGCGGTGGTGGTGTCGGCAGAGGCATTGGAGGTTGTCGGGGTGGGTGGGCCCGAGGGGCCAGGGGTTGCGGTGGTCCTTGTCGGTCAGGAAGGCCGGTCGGGTGCAGTGCGGGAACACGCACGTGCGGTCCCGGGCTTCCAGGAAGCGTTGGACGCGCTTTGGTACGCGGTAGCCGGCGACGCCGCGGTTGCTGGGTCCGGTGGGGGCGGGGTTGCGGGCCATCGCCAAGAGCGCGTCCCGAACCGGGTCGGTGGCTCCGGCGGGCGCGGTCCGGGCCGCTGAGGTAGCCGCGTGAGTGGGTGTGACGGGGTCGCTGACGCTGAAGGGGGTGCCGTCCTGGTCGACGTTGATGGCGGTGAGGTCCAGGGCCTGGTCGAGGAGGTCTCGGGCGGTGCTCGGCAGGATCGGCCCGAGGCCGGGGATGTCGGCAAGCTCGACCTGGCCGCCGGTGGCGGTGGCGTAGGGGATGACGACGTGCGCGTGCCATCCGGCGGGTTCGCGGGTTCCGGTGAGGAGCTCGACGAGCAGGTCGAACTCCCGCTCACCTTTCGAACGCTCATCCCCCGTCTCGCGGGAGCCCAGCGATGCTTCGAGGGCGGCTTTGATCGCGGCGATGGCTTCCAGCGGTCCGCGGGCGTGCAGGACGCCTTGCCCGTCGGCGTCCGGGTAGCAGTCCACTCGCCGGTCGCGGCTGGCCTTGTCTTGCCGGGCCGCCGCGGCGGCCCGGTCGACGGTCAGGATCAGCCGGCGGATGACCTTCATCAGCTCACCGGGGGTCTGGCCCGCATATCGGGCGAGGGCGATGAGCACGATGCACTGCCGCTGCTCCAGGGTCAGCTCGACGGTGTCGAGCTCCCGCAGCACGGCCAGCGCATGCCGTTCGGTCAGGATCCCGGCAGCGACGGCTTCCACCAAGCCGGGCAGGGCGCAGGCAGCGAGGGCCTGAGAGACCAGGTTCGCTGCGGTCCCGAACCCGGCCCCGATGGCGAGAGCTACCTCGTCGCAGGCGAACTCCCGTTGCGCGGCGGGGGCCCGGTTGTAGGCGGCGACGATGGCCCGGACCATCCCGACCCAGGCCTGGTCCTTGAGCTGCGCGAACCGGCCGATCTCATCCAGCTCCTCGCGCGGGGTCGCGGTGAACAGCAGCGCATCGGCCCCGCGAAGGGAGGACTCGACCAGGGACGCGAGCTTCTCCGGCGTCAGGGCAGCCGGGACCGGCCGTTCGTCCCAGGGTTCCGTTTGCATACATCGATCATATGTTCGAACCTGACAGAAAGCAAGTCCAGTGCCAAGCAAAGGGACGGCGACCCTTAGCCGGCGAGCACTGTGCGGACGACCTCGGCCTCAGCATCGGCCAGCCGCCCGCACTGCTCGGCGATGAAGGACTCCGCCTTCCCTCCGATGAGGGGCACGTTGACGCGGCAGGCCCCCTCGATCGTGTGGCGGTTCCCGCCGGTGGGGAGCGGCTCGATCGTCATGGTCCCCGTGAGGGACGCGGGAGCGCCGGCGATGTCCGCGCTCCACGTCGCGCGGCGCACGCCGTCGACCAGCGGCCCCCAGAAGTCCTTCGTCAGCGCTCGTGGCTCGGACGGCAGGAACCTCTGGAGGAAGCCGGGAACGCCTGCCGGCAAGGCCCGCGAGATCACCAGCTCCACCGACCCGTCGTCGCCGACCTCGCGCGAGACGAGCTTCGAGTCATCCCCGAGGTGCTCCGCACGCTGCGCAGCCCACTCCGCCCCGGAGAGCACACCGAACACCTCCTCGACGGTGGCGTCGGTCTCGACGACGCGACGGAAGGACCTCACGACACGAGGGTGCGAAGGACGTCCGCCTCCTTGGCGGTGAGCTTCTCGGTCATGCCCACGACGACGCCCTCGGCCTTGCCGCCGACGAGCGGGATGGAGACCTTGGCGGTCCCTTCGACGACGTACTGGCAGCCGTCTCCCTTGGGCTCGAGGCGCATCGTCCCGGAGACCTTGGCAGGTGAGCCCGGGGTGTCTGCCACCCACGTCCCCTTCCGCACACCGTCTACGGCGGGACCCCAGGCGTCGGTCTGCGTGACCTTGCCGTCCGCCGGCAGGAACTTCGTGAGGAAGCCGGGGATGCCGTCAGGCAGCTTGCGGGAGACCACAAGGGTGACGGCGTCTCCGTCGGCAACCGTGCGGCTGACCACCTTGGAGTCGTCCTTCAGCACCTCAGCCTTCTTGGTCGCCCAGGCATCGCTGGAGATCGCTGCGTACGCCGTCTCGACATCGGACGGGATGTCGTACCTCACCAGGATCTTGCCGGCCATGGCGTGCCCCCTCAGGACTGCTCGGATGCCTTGTCGTCGACGATAGGTGTAACACGGACGCGACTGACGCGACGCCCGTCGAGCTCGCTGACCTCGAGGCGGTGGTCGTCGGCTTCGACGGCCTCGCCCACTCGCGGGACGTGACCGAGCGAGGCCATGACGAAGCCGGCGAGCGTCTCGTACGGGCCCTGCGGCAGCCGCACGCCGGTGACCTCGAAGACCTCGTCCAGGTTGAGCAGGCCGTCGGCGTCCACGTTCTCGCCGCGGAAGCGCAGCGAGTCCGCCCCGGGGGCGTCGTGCTCATCGCGGATGTCGCCGATGATCTCCTCGATCAGGTCCTCGAGGGTGATGATGCCCGCCGTGCCGCCGTACTCGTCGACGACGATCGCCAGGTGATGTCCCTCGCGACGCATCTCTGACATCGCCGGCAGCACCTTCTTGGTGCCGGGGAACAGCTTCACCTCGCGGGTCACGTCGGCAACCTTGGTCGTGCGAGCCTTGGCGACCGGGATGAGCAGGTCGCGTACGTGCACGAAGCCCAGCAGGTCGTCCTGTGAGGCCTTGGTGACGGGGTAGCGGGAGTGCGGTGCGGTCGCCGTCACCTTCGCTGCCCGAGCGACCGTCATCGAGCCCTCGAGGAACTCGACCTCGGTGCGCGGGATCATCACCTCGCGAAGCTGCCGCTCACCCGCGGCGAAGACCTCGTCGATGAGCTTGCGCTCGTCCTTCGTGAGCGACTCGTGGGAGGCCACCAGCCCGCGCAGCTCCTCCTCCGTGATGGCGTCGCGCTTCGCGGTGGGGTCACCGCCGAGAGCACGCACGACCATGTCGGTGCTGCGGGAAAGCAGCCAGACAACGGGTCTCATGACCGAGGCGAAGCGGTCGAGGAAGGGAGCCAGCAGCAACGCGGCGCCCTCCGCCCGCTGCAGGCCGAGGCGCTTGGGGACGAGCTCCCCGACGACGATGGCGATGTAGCTGATGGCCAGTGTGATGAGGATCAGCGACAGCACGTCCGCAACGCCCTCGGAGACGCCGAGACCGTCGGCGAGCTCCGGCGCGAGGTGGCTCGAGAGGCGGGACTCGCCGAACGCGGCGGACATGAAGCCGGCGAAGGTCACGCCGATCTGAGCGGCGGCGAGGAAGCGGTTCGGGGTCGCGGTGAGCTCGGCGACCCGCTCGCCGCGCTTGCCGCGCTCCGCGAGGTTGCGCACCTGGCTCTCCCGGAGCGAGACCAGCGCGATCTCACCTGCGACGAACACCGCACCAGCGAGGATGAGCACCAGGATGAGCCCGATGCTGATGAAGATGTCGGTCACGGCGCTGCGACCTCACGGGGTCGGAGCGCCGGAGTACTCGGAGGGTGGTCCACCGGGTCAGAAGCCGTCGATCGCGGCGTTGAGCGTCTTCGAGGGGCGCATGACCTCGTCGGTCTTGGCCTTGTCGACGTAGTAGTAGCCGCCGATGTCGGCCGGCTTGCCCTGGACGGCGAGGAGCTCCTCGTTGATGACGGACTCGTTCTCAGCCAGTGTCGTGGCCAGGTCGGCGAACAGCGCAGCAGCCTCGGCGTCGTCGGTCTGGGAGGCGAGTGCTTGCGCCCAGTAGAGCGCGAGGTAGAAATGCGAGCCGCGGTTGTCGATCTGACCCACCTTGCGGGCCGGCGATCGGTTCTCCTCGAGGATGCGACCGGTGGCGGCGTCCAGAGTGCGACCGAGCAGAGCCGCCCGGGCGTTGTCCGTCTTCTCGCCGAGGAACTCGAAGGAGACCGCCAGAGCGAGGAACTCACCGAGGGAGTCCCACCGCAGGTAGTCCTCCTTCACGAGCTGCTGCACGTGCTTCGGGGCGGAGCCACCGGCCCCGGTCTCGAACAGCCCGCCGCCGGCCATCAGCGGCACGATGGACAGCATCTTCGCCGAGGTGCCGAGCTCGAGGATCGGGAACAGGTCGGTCAGGTAGTCGCGGAGCACGTTGCCCGTGACGCTGATGGTGTCCTCGCCCTTCGCGGCCCGCTCGAGCGTGAAGCGGGTGGCCGCCGCGACGTCGAGGAACTGCAGGTCGAGGCCTGCCACATCCAGCTTCGCGAGGACGGCGTGCACCTTCTTGAGCACCTCGGCGTCATGGGCGCGCGTGGCATCGAGCCAGAAGACGGCGGGGGCTCCGGTCGCACGGGCGCGGGACACAGCGAGCTGGACCCAGTCCGTGATCGGGGCGTCCTTGGTCTGGCAGGCACGGAAGATGTCACCGGCGGCGACGTCCTGCGAGAGCAGCACCTCACCGGCGGCGTTCACGATCTCGACCACACCGTCGGACGCGATCTCGAACGTCTTGTCGTGGCTGCCGTACTCCTCGGCCTTCTGAGCCATCAGCCCGACGTTGGGCGTCGTGCCCATCGTCGTCGGGTCGAAGGCGCCGTGGGTGCGGCAGAAGTCGATGGTCTCCTTGTACAGAGGGGCGTACGAGGAGTCCGGGATGACGTACAGGGTGTCCTGGAGCTTGTCCTCGGCGTTCCACATCTGGCCGCTGGAGCGGATGGCGGCGGGCATCGACGCGTCGATGATGACGTCGCTGGGGACGTGCAGGTTGGTGATGCCCTTGGCCGAGTCGACCTGCGCGAGAGCCGGGCCGCTGGCGTACGTCTCGGTGATGGCCGTCTCGATGGCCGCGCGCTTGTCGGCGGGCAGCTTGTCGAGGGCCGACAGCACGGAGGCGAGGCCGTCGTTCGGGTTGGCCCCCACAGCAGCGAGGTCGTCACCGAAGGCGTCGAACACGTTCGTGAAGAAGGCGCGAACGACGTGCCCGAAGATGATCGGGTCGGAGACCTTCATCATCGTGGCCTTGAGGTGCACCGAGAACAGCACGCCCTCGGCCTTCGCGGCAGCGACCTGCTCGGCGAGGAACGACTGCAGCGCCGCCTTGCGCATCACAGCTGCGTCGACGATCTCGCCGGCCTGCACGGCGAGGCCGGCCTTCAGCGGGGTGGTCGTGCCGCCCGAGACGAGCTGGATCGTGAGGGTGTCGGCCTTGTCGAGGGTCACCGACGTCTCGGAGTGACGGAAGTCGCCGTCCTCCATCGTCACGACCCGGGACTTCGACGCCGAGTCCCATGCGCCCATGGAGTGCGGGTGCTTCTTCGCGTAGCCCTTGACCGACAGCGGGGCGCGTCGGTCGGAGTTGCCCTCACGCAGCACCGGGTTCACGGCGCTGCCCTTTACGCTGTCGAACTTGGCCTTGTCCTCGGCGCTCGCCGTGTCGTAGTCCGGCACCGCGAAGCCGGCTGCCTGCAGCTCCGCGACCGCAGCCTTGAGCTGTGGGATCGAGGCGCTGACGTTGGGCAGCTTGATGATGTTGGCCTCAGGCGTCCTGGCCAGCTCGCCCAGCTCCGCCAGCGCGTCGTCGGCGAGGCCGAAGGCCGCCAGGATGCGACCCGCGAGCGAGATGTCGCGGGTCTCGATGCCCACACCCGCCTTGCGGGCGTACGCCTCGAGGATCGGCAGCAGCGAGTGGGTCGCGAGCGCCGGGGCCTCGTCGGTGTACGTGTAGATGATCTTCATCGGCTTTGCCATCAGATGAGGCCGAGCTCGCGGACGGCGTCCCGCTCCTCGCCGAGCTCAGCGACGGACGCGTCGATCTTCGTACGTGAGAAGTCGTTGATCTCAACGCCCGGGATGATCTCCCACTCGCCGTTCACGGCCCGGCACGGGAAGGAGCTGATCAGGCCCTCCGGGACGCCGTAGGAGCCGTCAGAGGCGACAGACGACGACGTCCAGTCGGTGCCGTTGACCCAGTCGTAGACGTGGTCGATGGCGGCGTTCGCAGCCGAGGCCGCGGAGCTGGCGCCGCGCGCCTCGATGATCGCCGCGCCGCGCTTGGCGACGGTGGGGATGAAGGTGTCCTTGAGCCACGTCTCGTCCACCTGCGACGCAGCGGAGGAACCGTTGACCTGAGCGGTGTAGAGGTCCGGGTACTGAGTGGCCGAGTGGTTGCCCCAGATGGTCATCTGCGAGATCTCGGTGACCGGCACGGACAGCTTCGCCGACAGCTGCGACAGCGCCCGGTTGTGGTCCAGGCGCGTCATTGCCGTGAAGCGGTTCGCCGGGACGTCGGGCGCGTTCTGCTGCGCGATGAGGGCGTTGGTGTTCGCCGGGTTTCCGACGACCAGCACCTTGATGTCGCTGGCGGCGTGCTCGTTGATGGCCTTGCCCTGCGGGCCGAAGATGCTGCCGTTCGCGGACAGCAGGTCGCCGCGCTCCATCCCCGGACCCCGCGGACGCGCGCCGACCAGCAGCCCGACGTTGGTGCCGTCGAAGGCGGTCTTCAGGTCGTCGGTGATGTCGATGCCTGCCAGCAGCGGGAACGCGCAGTCGTCGAGCTCCATCGCCGTGCCCTCAGCTGCCTTGAGGGCCGGGGGGATCTCCAGCAGGCGCAGTCGCACGGGCCGGTCCGGGCCGAGCAGGTGGCCGGAGGCGATGCGGAACAGGAGGGCGTAGCCGATCTGGCCCGCCGCTCCCGTGACAGTGACCGTGGTGACTGGGGCGGGGCTGGACACGTGGGTGCTCCTACGTTCGCGAAGTGTTGCTGTCCAGACTAGGAGGTCACCGGGATCGCGTTCGCAAGGGCCACGACTGCGAGGCCCAGGACGAGCAGGACGGCGGCGTCCACCCCCCGCGAGCGCACCACGAGCAGCCCGGCCTGACGGGCGGGCAGCGTCAGACGGAGCGCTGCGGCGAAGCAGAAGCCCAGCCCGACGATGCCCGAGCCCCA